>DJCX01000144.1 GCA_002430755.1 Flavobacteriales bacterium UBA5939
AATTGGGCAACGAAATATTTTTTAGACACACTACTGAATGAGCGTTAGAGATACCATAAGAAGCATGGTTCCAACGGCTTTGTTGGAATGGAATAGGACGAGGAAGAAAAAGCAACAGCGCAAGAATTTGGAAAAAAAGCGTGCCGCTGGCGCTGTTTGGACGAAGGAGAAACTTGTAACCGCTTTGAAAGAAGCAGGTGTGGATGCGGAAAGGGATCTGTTGGTGCATAGTGCGATGAGCAAAATAGGTTATGTAGAAGGCGGTCCTGCGACTGTAGTTGCAGCTCTACAAGATTCATTGCATCCATCTTCAACCTTATTAATGCCCACTTCGCCGGTAGTTACGTTACAAGCAAAACACGAGTTAGCATTATTTGATGTTGCTTCAACGCCTTCAAAAATGGGTGCAATCACCGAGTACTTTAGGGCGAATGTAGCATCCCATCGCAGTGCGCACCCTTTAGAGCCTGTAGCGGCCGTTGGTCCTCGCGCTGAAGAGTACACCTCATTACATCATACTGATTCCACTTCTTATGGTACCAACAGTCCATGGCTAAAACACATGGAACATGAGGGTCAGATATTGTACATAGGAACCACCTTGATTAATTCCGGCACCTCTTTGCATGCCGTGGAGGACGCTATAGGACACGAGAATTTTAAGTTTCCGATTTACCTCGACCATCGCAAAACGTTCAATGTGCTATTACAGGGTCGAACACTGAGTATTACGTCAACAGTTCACAACCCAGTGTGGAGCAATAAACGGGAATGTGATGGACTCATTCCTCTATTGGAAACTAAAGGTGCACTTAAGCGCGTTACCGTTGGGGAAGCACCCGCTTTACTGGTGGATGCGGCTAAAATGAAATCCATACTTTTGGAAGAATACGCTCTACGGGGCGTTACCATGTATACGCCACAAGGTTCATGAGCAGAATTTTAATAACAGGAGCAGGCGGTGGAATTGCGAAAGCGATCCTGCCAGTATTGCACGAATTAGGCCACTCGATGCTGCTGACAACGCGCTCGAGGACTGCAGCTTTGGAGAGTTTTCTGAAGGATGCGGGAATAGATGCACCCGTCTTTCAGGCAGACTTAACAGTAGAATCTGATGTAGAAGCACTCTTTGAATGGGTTGCTGAAAACGGTGGATTAGACGTACTGGTAAATAATGCGGGTATTGCGCATGCTGCTGCTGCATGGAAGTTGGACGCTGCAGAGATGGAGCGCCTCTTTCAAATCAATTTCTTTTCGGCCGTACGCTGTTCTTCGAAGGCGCTGCCGCTTCTTCGCGCTCAAGGAACGGGTCGAATTATTAACGTGAGTTCGGTTGTTGCACATAAGCCAAGTTTTGGTACCAGCGGCTACGCGGCCTCGAAAAGTGCGCTTGAAGGTTACGCGCGAGGTATTGCCATCGATGTTGCCAACAAGGGTATTACCGCCAATACAATTGCCTATGGCTACATGGAGGCAGGGATGCTTTACGATGTGCCTGAGGCCATGCTAGAACAGATTAAGACCACCATTCCAAAGGGCTCCTTTGGAGTTGCAAGCCAGATTGGTCGAACAATAGACTACTTAATCAATAGTCCATTCACAACGGGACAGACCCTTCATGTAAACGGTGGCCAATGGATGCCTTAATTGCACTTTATTCTAAAGAAACATCTAGCCGTTTCATTTGGGCAGCACGCGTGTTTTTTAAACATGCGATGAAGTGTGATTTAAAGATATACAGTGATGTAGATGCTTTTAATGGGGCGCAAGGAATGAAGGTGAATTATAGTCCGGATCCAATCGAAGGCTCTTTTCATATTTCACCACACGGTCTGCTCTGGGAGAGTGAACTTGTTGAGCAAGATTTTCCTTGCACGAAGTGGGAATCACTGACTGTATTTTGCACCAGACGAATAGGTGATGTTCCGTTCGATCCGTTGGCAGCGAGTTTTTATTTGGCTTCGCGCTATGAAGAATACCTCCCGTATATCGCGGACAAGCACGGAAGATTTCCAGCGCAAGAGAGCTTTGCCTACAAGAACGGCTTTTTGAATCAGCCATTGATCAACCTCTGGGCACTGAAAATAGGGCAGCTTTTATTTGGCACCTCTTTCTCATTAGCGGAGCACTACCGCTTTGAGCCGACCATGGACATCGATAACATGTTTGCGTTTAAAGGAAAAGGTTCATTGCGTATTGTGGGTGCTTACTTCCGAGATATAAAGAATCTGGATTGGTCGACTTGGCGTTTTCGTACTTCGGTACTCTTTGGATTCAAACGGGATCCTTACGATACATTTAGAAAGCAACGAAATTGGTGCAAGAAATACGGCATTAAAATGCGCTACTTCATGTTGCTTTCGAAGTTTGGGTCAAACGATAGGAACGTTAGTCCGTACAGCACAGATGCTGCGGTCAAATTACGTGAGTTAGCCGATTGGGCAGAGGTCGGAATACACCCTTCTTATGCCTCGGATAGTGAAGAAGAAGCAGTTCGTGAAGAACGCGATCGCTTGGAAACCATCTTGCGTCGACCGGTTGCTCACTCTCGCCAACATTATCTGAAAATGAAGATGCCTGCAACGTTTAGGACGCTGGTAAACTTGGGTATTGAAAACGACCATAGCATGGGATACGCCGAAGAGGCAGGGTATCGCGCAAGCATTGCTGTACCGTACCCGTTCTATGACCTAGAATATGAATCCATTTTACCTTTGACCATTCACCCCTTTGTCTACATGGACACTACTTATGCCATGTACAAAGAGCTTGATGCGCAGGAGACTGAACCGCTTATGATGTCTTGGCACGAGGAATTAAAATCCGTCGGTGGACATTACCGTATCATTTGGCACAATAGAACTTTTGGTGAGCATGAACCAGGCAGCGATGGATGGGTTCAGTTATTCAAACGACTACTCGATGCAGCGCACCATTAAATTCTTAGAGCATACTCAGATTGATTTTGAGAAGTGGGATGCGTGCGTTGCTGCAACTTCTAATCCGCAGCCGTACGGTTTTAGTTGGTACCTAAATTGGCTTGCAGATCAATGGCAAGCATTGGTTATTGGCGATTACGAAGCCGTATTACCACTCTTTATTCAGAAGAAATTCGGGCAATTATATTCTACTCGACCTTATGGGACTCAGGCCTTGGGCCCTTATTCAAAGATTCCGTTAACTGCAGAAATTATCACCGGACTGGTAGAGGAATCGCTTCGACATGTGAAGTATCTGGAGTACTTCTTTAGTCCCGGTACGCCTATGCCTGCAGGGTTTAAACCTAAACAGTTCTCAAACTTCATCATTGATACCTCTGCCGATTACGAGGTGCTGTTCAAAGCATATAGTTCCCAAAACAAACGAAACTTGAAGAAGGCAGATGCTGCCAGTTTTGAATTGGCCGAATGGGCAACGGTTCAAGATGCCGTTCAGCTTTGGCAAAATAATGTCAGGGAAAAAACAGCTATTCCAGCCGAAAGTTTCGACCGCTTAGGCAAGTTGCTTGAGTTCTGTCATTATCAAAAGCGTGGTGTATTGTATGCCGTTCGCGATGAGTACAATCAGCTCTGTGGTGCGCAGTTTTGGATCATTTACGAGGGTAGAAGTACGCTTTTGTTGAATGCTTCTACAGATTGGGGAAAAGACCACGGAGTAAGTACTTGGCTGATCGACCAGCACATTAAAAGTACCGCCGGTCGGTCGCATATAATAGATTTTGAAGGGTCTTCAATTCCTGGCTTAAAGCGCTTCTACAGCGGCTTCGGCGCTAAGGATGAACCGTTTCACATGCACGTTGAAAATCAGCTTCCATTCCCTATTAACCTTTTGAAGTCAAAGTCTACACGATGAGTTACAAGCACCTTTTTTTTGATTGGGACCACACACTGTGGGATTTTGAAAAGAACTCCGAACATTCACTTCGAAAGCTCTTTAAGGACTTAGATTTAGCAGGTTTAGGCATCCCATCGTTTGAGGAATTTTATCCTCTTTATTTGGTGATCAATGAGCAAAAGTGGGAGCTCTACCGCAAAGGCGAAATTGACAAAGCTACCCTGAGGGCGTCCCGTTTTAAAGAAACCTTTGCTCATTTTGGAGTAGTCGCAGACGAGGTCGCTTGGACGTTGGAACAGCGTTATATCGAGGAGACTCCTTACGGCCAGCACCTCATTGAGGGGACAAAAGAAACGTTAGAATCTTTGGCCCAAAGAGGGTATAAGATGCACATCATAACGAATGGTTTCACAGAAAGTCAGACCATCAAGTTCACCGAAAGTGGTCTAAAGCACTATTTCGATCTTTTACTTTGTAGCGATGAGGTAGGCGTGAACAAGCCCGATCCGAAAATTTTCCGTGCTGCCCTATCTCGCACCGGGGCAGAGCGTAAAGAGAGTCTTATGATTGGCGACAATCTTGTTGCAGATTGTGTCGGCGCCCGAAACCAAGGAATCGATCAAGTGTTCTTTAATCCGCGCTCATTGCGGCACACCGAAAAGTTTACTTTTGAAATCACACGGATTCCTGAATTGCTTGATTTTTTGAAGTAAAGGGTATTTCGGCCCGATTTTTGGCGTTATCTTTCCGGTATGCGTCACTTTATTCCCTTCATATTCTGTGTTTTAGCAGTGGTTTTAGCGCCATCGTGTTCCACTACAGTGATTCCTGTCGATCAGTTGCCTGCAGATTCTACCATAACCAATGTGGAGCTAGAAAACTATATCAACAGGACGTACATTGCCTTGTTGAATAGAAAACCAAGTGATGCGGAATTGGCTACTGCTCTAGGTCAACTTGATGTTGATAGATACGACAGGGAAATTCGCAACATGTACATTCTCGGTCTTCAAAACAGACCAACCTCAAAATGGGCGGCATGGCAGTTCTTATCTGACCGTCTAGTTGATGGTGTAGATACTGGTAGCGTATACGACGATAGGGATTGGTTCCAAGAACAGTACGACAACGCTTCTTCTCCGGGCGATGCTGCTTGGTGGGGCATGCTTCTTGAAAAATCGAACAATCATATAAGCGCAATGCACGGTTGGTTTGAGGGAGATACCTCTTATACAGCATTGAGTTCATGGATGGTACGCTTGTATAACTATGATGAAATCAACGCTGGAACAGAAAATTTTGTGGTGAGTATTTATCAGCATTTCTTTCACCGTTATCCAACGGATGTGGAGCTGGCACAAGCTTCTGATATGGTGGATCGTCAATGGGCACTGTTGTACGGAACGAACGGGAATTCGAAAGCAGATTTTTTGAATATCATTTTCAGTAGTGGCGAGTACGAGCAGGGCATGGTGATTTCGCTGTTTGAGTCTTATTATAATCGTACGCCGAACACTAATGAGACACTCAAGTATTTGGACTTAATCCAACAGAATTGGACCCGAACTGAACTTCAACGCTACATTTTAACCAGCTCAGAATATGTCAACAGTTAGGTTTTACATAGCGCTAATCGCAATGGTCTTAGCTTCGTGCTCAAACGAAGTTGTTTACGATGTGGGGACTCTTGAGCCTTCGAATAAAGGAAACAAGACGGAATTGAAGGACGATCTTCAGTTCATGAGTATAGCCTACAGAGATTTATTTGGTGAGGAGGTACCTCCAGATGTGTTGAGTACAATGCGCAAAGCATACATATCGTTCGGTGATAAGGAATTGATCATAGATGAAATTGTCCAGACCATGCTAGTATCTCCCGATCTGGATTTACCCTCTAGTGCTGCCATTGCTGCCGATAGGTCTGCATTCATTTCCGATACCTACAGAAAGTTCTTATTGAGAGACCCTAGCGATTTTGAGTTGGCTTTCTGGGAGAGCCAATTGATTGAACAAACGGATTTAACGGCAAAGGACGTTTACTATGTGTTCATGACCTGCCAAGAATATAAATACTATTAACATGGACCGCAGATCCTTTATAAAGAAGAGCGCACTTGGTGCAGCGTCCATTGCAGTACCTACTATTCTGCCATCGGGACGCTTGTTTGCTGCCACGGGTTCAAGAAGAGCAAACCATGTCGTATTCTGTCTGTTTTCAGGTGGTGTGCGAAACCTTGAATCGGTTTTAAAAAATGAAGGTAATCTCATGCCCCATATGCTCAAGGGCAACTCAAGTATAAGCACTGATATAGCTGGAAGCATAGACGCCATGCCTTCTTCACCCTTGAGTAAAACACTTCAGGAATACGGTACGCTCTTCACCAACATTAAATTCAGTGACGGTCCGACAGGGCATTTCAATGGCCACACTTCTGCCATAACAGGGCAACATACCAATAGCAACTTGAGTCTGCGGACAAATCCACCAATGCCAACGGTATTTGAATTGTATCGTAAGCACAACAGTCCTGTTCACGCGGCGAGAAATGCATGGTGGATAAGCCATAGTAACAACCTTTATCCGCTGCTCAACCATAGTTCTCATCCTGATTATGGTCTTAATTATGCTGCCAATCAAATAGCACCAAATCCATTTTTCGGGTGGGATGTAAGTACAAACTTGCGTCATGAACTAGAGTTTACGGATCAGAAAGCTTCTACTATCAAAGACCTGCAGGCCTATATGGATAGCAATTTCAAGAAGACCTATTCATTGAACAGTGGTGTTATTAATAGTGCCGACGATAGAGAGGAGATGGTGGCTTGGATGACCGAAATGCAAAACAAGCGAGTAACGGGTCAGCTAAACAACCCTTGGAGCATCCCTTCTTGGATGAGTGGCGACCAGTATAATGTCTTTTTTGCCGAGGAGTTGATCAAGAAGTTCCAGCCAGAATTGACTGTAGTAAATCTATTTAATGTCGATGTTGCGCACGAGAACTTCAGTGAATATTGTAATGCTCTGAACCGCGCGGATTACGCCGTAGCACACCTTTGGGATACCATTCAAAGTACGCCGGGAATGAAAGACGATACCGTATTGATTGTCATGCCAGAGATTGGTCGTAACCTAAATGCGAATAGTATCATCGATCAAAACGGCCGTGCCGCTCTAGATCACACCAATGGTGATCCAATGGCTCGTGATGTTTTCTGTATGGTTATTGGTCCAGACGGAGTAGTGAATCAAGATTCCGTAAATACAGATTTAGGCGCCACTGTGGATGTAGTTCCAACCATAGCGGATATTCTAGGATTTCGTCAAGATATTGATGTTAGCCTTCCGGGCAACGTCTTACAAAGTGCATTTTCATGAGAAAGCTCGTAATTCTTTCTGCTTTTTTAGCCTTAGTGCTTTCTTGTTCAAGAGAAGTTGCACCCAACCCATGGGACGATTTAAACAACGACGAAGACTCTACGGCATTGACCGGCTTTGCAGACATTCATAAGAACATTTTGGAGCCGAAGTGTGCTAACCCAGCTTGTCATGACGGGACCTTTGAACCGGATTTTAGAACTATCGAAGGCAGTTATAACACACTTGTTTATCATCCGGTGACTAAAAATGATGAAGACCTTACCTACGAGCATCGCGTTGTACCCGGTGATATAGGGGCATCATGGATGTATAACCGTATTACTACTACTAATGACACCCTTGGTCAGATGCCACTTTATGCACCGCCTCTGAGTCAAGCTGAGATTGATAAGGTAGTCGCTTGGATAAATGGTGGCGCTAAAGATGTAAGAGGTGAGGAGCCTCTTGCACCAAACGAGGTGCCTAGATTTGATTGGTATGTGGCTTTTTCTGGCGAAGTGAATTGGAACGAAAATAGAATAGATAATACCCGTCAGGGTTGGGAGTTCCCTTTTGAGGTTGAAGCCAATGACACTGTCAGATTCCTGTTTCATATGAGCGATGATATGACGCTACCTGTGCAGTTCTCAAACTTCAAGTTTTTCCTCAGCCACAGTGATGAATACACGGCAACAACTTCTTTTGATGCACAGTTTTACTTTGGCGATTATTGGACAGTAGCTTTCCCACCAAACACCTTCACAGTAGGGGATACGAACTATTTCTACCTCAGGTATTCAGATGGCGACAATACGGTGAACAGTCCTGAACTTGATTCACCTTGGTGGTACAAGGATCATTGTAGCTTTTACATTAAATGATGAGAAAGTCCATTTTATTTGTACTGGCAATGCTTGCCGTTTCGTGCGGTAGAAATAGAACCCATGCTCCGGAAATAAGCCTCGAGGAGGTGAGTCCTGGTACCGTTCAGGAGTACCAGGATAGTATCTACATGCGTATCAGTTTTTACGATAAGGACGGCGATCTAGGTGAAAATTTCACGGACGATCCGAATCTGTTCGTTGTAGACAATAGATTGGGGTTGGCACATGAATTCCGAATTTCGAATATTGTGCCTGGTGGTGCTGAGGTAAGTATTCAAGGAGAGCTCGAATGGACCATCAACAGCGTGTACATTACCGGAAGCGAAAATTCCGAAACGGTAGACTACGACATTTATGTTGTCGATCGTGCGGGAAATCAGAGCAATGTTTTAGTTACACCTGCCATTACTATCGTTGAATAAACTCTTTTCGAGGTAACTTGTTCTTTGTTTAAACAAGTATATATGCCAGTACTCCGCGCCTTACCTGCCCACGAAGTCATGATGGGTCCTCACCCTGTAAAACAGCCGATTCCGACGCAAAGCGTCGATCAGATAGATCCTTTTCTACTCATTCATCACCACAGAAGTACTATCGCTCCTGGCACCGACCGCTGGGATGCCGGGGTAGGTCCGCATCCACATAGAGGTTTCTCTCCCATTACATTTATGTGGGAAGGAGGTGTCCACCATAGAGACAGCCGAGGAAATAACAGTGTTGTCGGCGGTGGGGGTGTGCAATGGACAGATGTGGGTATGGGCATCATTCACAGCGAGCGCCCACCAGCAGAACTTTGTGAGAATGGCGGTGTACAGGAAATCATTCAAATCTGGGTCAACCTTCCCAGCGCCATGAAAATGATGGAGCCTGTGTATTTACCTTTCCAAAAAGAGGAATTGCCTTCTGCCCACGGGCATCCTGAATTAAAGATAGTTTCAGGCGATCTCGGTCACGATCAAGCTATTGGTCCGTTAAAAGGTGCTTATCCCGTAACTAGTGCGCACGGTGTCGCTACTACAGCGCCGTTTTCCTTTACCGTGAAAGAAGGTGAAAACGGATTGTTTTACCTCCTGAGTGGTGGAGGTAGACTTGAGGGCTACGGCCTTGTGGAAAATGCCATGCTCTATCATTTAGATGCAGGCGATTACACGGCGCATCTAGAGGAGGGCACCAAGGTCTTCTTTATCGCTGCAGCTCCAATAGGTGAAAAGGTAGAAAGCTACGGTCCTTTTGTTATGACGAATCAAACGGAAATCATGGAAGCTATGCGAGATTACCAAATGGGAAAAATGGGGTATTTGGTAGAGCGTGATATGCCTTAATTCCTTTTTGCTGTGCGTATCTTTGCACCATGACCGATAACAAGCGAGACATCCGCGGACTATCCCAGGAAGCATTGATCCAGTTTTTTGAAGAGAATGGAGAAAAGGCCTTCCGTGCCAAACAAGTCTACCAGTGGCTGTGGCAAAAAAGTGCGCAGAGCTTCGAAGAAATGACGAACCTCAGTAAGTCAACTCGGGCATTGCTTGACGATCACTTTGTCTTCAACTTACTCCAAGTTGATTTAATGCAACGCAGTGTGGACGGTACCATCAAAAATGCGGTAAAGCTTCACGACGGGGCCTTGGTTGAATCGGTCTTAATCCCAACAGAAAAACGGATTACAGCTTGTGTAAGCTCGCAAGTGGGGTGCTCCTTAGATTGTACTTTCTGTGCGACAGCTGCATTGAAACGCATGCGAAATCTTTCCCCGGATGAGATTTATGACCAAGTTGTAGTGATTGACAAACAGGGCAAGGAATACTTCGGACGACCATTAACCAACATTGTGTTTATGGGCATGGGAGAACCCTTATTGAATTATCAGAATGTCCTTTCTGCGATTGATAAAATCACTGACCCCAAAGGATTGGGTCTTAGCCCACGCCGTATTACGTTAAGTACCATCGGGGTACCCAAGCTGATCAAGAAGATGGCTGACGATGAGGTTAGATTTAACCTGGCCATTTCCTTGCATAGCGCCATCGAAGAAAAGCGCGCAAAACTGATGCCCCTAGCACATAAAACGACCACCCTTGCAGATCTGCGCGAAAGCCTACAGTATTGGTATGCAAAAACGGGTAAGAACGTGACGTTTGAATACGTCATCTGGAAAGGAATCAACGACGAGGAATCGGACGCTAAGGCATTGGCGAAATTTTGCGGTGCCATACCAACCAAGGTGAATATCATTCAGTATAATCCTATTGATAACGGACCGTACACCCAAGCTCCACAGGAAGCTGTGGACATGTACAAACGCATCCTTGAAAACAAGGGAATCATCACAACTATCCGCCATTCTCGCGGTCAAGACATCGATGCAGCCTGCGGCCAGCTAGCCAATAAAGGGGAGGAATAGGTACTGTCGGTAACTTTTACTTTTTCACATTTTTTGGGTCTTCTGTGGCCAATTCAGAATTTGATGAACCAATCAATTCTAATTCGCTATGCTCATCCGAATTCACACTGTTCAGCCGTCCATTCTTCTTCCTGTCCCTGTACTGTTGGAGGTCAATATATCCCGTGGGATAAAGTTCCACATATCCGGCAATGTACATTCTTCAATTAAAGAGAATAGGCAACGCATCTATGCTACTTTAAAAAACGAAGGATGGCATTGGCCTGGACAACGAATAACACTCAACTTTAGGCCGTTGGAACTTCTCAAAAAAGGTAGTCATTATGATTTGCCCATGGCTGTTGGAATTCTCGGAGCAAGTGGTCAGATTTCTACGGAACTCTTGGATAAGTCCTTGTTTTATGGGGCCATACAATTAGACGGAACCATAGAGCCAGCCGCCGCACCGTTCAAACTCCTTCAAACAGCTTTTCATAGTGGTCACAAGCGTGTTATTCTCAATGTGCCGAGCGATAGAATGCCACGTCTGAGTGCAGAATTCCACACCTTAGAAATCGTGAACGTCTCGAAGTTCAGCGAAGTCGTGGCATTTCTTCAAAAGGGCATACTTCCAGCTGAGAAGGATAAAACAAGTCCTCAGATAGAGGAACATGGGTATGGGTGCTTTAGTGACGTCAAAGGTCTTCAGTCTTTTAAACGTGCCTTAGAAATAGCAGCTTCAGGAGGACACCACGTATTGCTCAATGGCGCTCCTGGGATTGGGAAAACGATGCTCTTAGCTCGATTTCCATCCATTTTACCACCAATGAATACATCAGATAAGAGTGTCTTTGCAATGATCAACGAGGAACGCGGCTCCACCTTCGGCGGTCGCCGCCCAGTCATAAGTACAGTGCCTGAGGAATCCATAAAATCGCTCTTTGGTTCTAGGGAAGTCCAAGCGCTCAAGGGAAATTTGGAGCTAGATAATTTCGCTAATTGGAACTCGGAGGTACGCGCTGTTTCGAAAGGAGTATTGGGAAAGTTTCATCGGGCTTTTGGCGGAGCACTCATTTTGGACGAATTACCTACATTTTCAAAACCTGTCTTGGACGCCCTTTTGCTTCATATGGATCGACATAGGGTTCAGATGATTATGGCAATGAATCCCTGCCATTGCGGCTATTTCAATCATCCAGAAAAAGAATGCACATGCAGTGCTGCGGCTTTCCATAGATATCAAGGAATCCTCTCTGGTGCTTTGCTCGATCGTGTAGATCTTCAGTTGATGCATACTCGATCGGCATCAAAGGTTGAGAGTGAAACTTCTTTAACGATACAACGACGTGTGGTCGAGTCTTATAAGCGTCAGATAGACCGATCAGAAGTTCAGAACGCACGATTGTCCTTGGATGAACTTAAGCCCATTGTGTTGTATAACGACGCCATGAAACGATACTTCCTTACTCAATATAAGACGGCAAAGTGGAGTTTAAGAAAGCAGCGAAGTTTGTTAAGTGTAACCTTGACCATCGCCGATTTAGAAGGTGTTCGCCCAAGTAAAAAGCACTTGGAAGAAGCAATGGCGCTTAGCACATTTTCGGCCAAAACTTCTAAGGGTGAAACAAAGCAGAGGGCCTACAAACGTCCAACAGTAGTCCTTGGGCCGAATATCAAAGTATAGAAGAATTAACGCCTCCAGCTTGGATCCTTAGGGTCGGGTGCGTTTTTAGTCCATTCAATAGGGCCGTTGCAACCAATCTCAATGACCATTGCATTGGGAGAGCCGAATACCCCTAGCATAGCACTGCGCCAGTCTCTGAATTCATCGATATCTGTGGCATAGCAGCTCAAAGTGAGGATACTTATGCTCGTGCCGTCGATGATGACAATAGCAGGGTCAACATGGTCAACGGTACGGTAATCGCGACCAGGAGTGATGCGCTTGTTCCCGATGAATTCCTTGAACCAGAATTTCAATGCATACTTCAGTTCTTCTTCATCTTCGTAAACGAAAGTGCTCAAATCGTATTTAGGACGAACACTATTGCCCAATTCGTTGACCTCTTTCTCTATCTGCTTTAATTGATAGTACTGATGAAAGACGAATTGTGTTTCGCTTAACACACCGTAATCAGGTTCTGAGCCGTTGAGTTCCTTGATTTTGAACTTGGCACTCTGCTCTTGAAGGAACAGGGCAGTCCGCTGTTTCACTTCTTCAGTCTGTGCCAATAGCATGAATGGCATAAAGGCTAAGAGGAATGCTGTCTTTTTCATAATTGTAAATCTGCTACCACAAAGTTAGAACCTGCAACGATAATTAAATCGCCTTCTTCTGCCGCAATTTTCGCAGCCTCTAAAGCGTTGTTTACATTATCGTATTGTGCCCCATATAGCTCAAATTTCGAGCCAATGTCACTTAAGGCTTCAGCCGATAATGTGCGGTTATTCGATGTTGCGGTCCAATAATAGCTTGCTTGTTTGGGCAGTAGCTGCAGCACCGCACCCATGTCTTTGTCGGCGGCGGCGCCTAAAACCCAATGCTGGCGACCGCGACATTCCGCCGCCGCTTGCTTCACAAGAAAAGCAAAAGCAGTGCTATTATGTCCAGTATCAACCACGACGCGGGGCGACTCACAGATGGGAGTCCAGCGTCCAAAGAATCCCGTGTTTTCTCGAACCCGGGTAAACCCTAAACTCCATAGACTCTTACTTTCAGGGAATAATAAATCCAATACAGCTGCAGCGCCATTGATGTTGTGTTTCTGATAGATTCCCTTTAAATCGGAGGGTAAATCACAAGAATTAGCCCAAAACAGAGGAGCACCTTTTGCACTCGATGCATCAATAAAGACATTCTCGGTCTCTGCATCTTTTTCTACAACAACTACAGGAACACCAGCCTTGATAATTCCTGCTTTCTCTTCCGCTATGGTTCGGCGATCATTCCCTAAAAATTGCTGATGATCAAGTCCGATATTCGTGATGAGACATATTTCTGGAGAACAAATGTTGGTAGCGTCTAATCGACCCCCCATTCCCGTTTCTAGAATGATCCAGTCGACCTTTTGGTCCTCGAACCAACTCATCGCCAACATCATAGTGAGTTCAAAAAAGCTGTTGCCGCGTTTTTCGAAGGCATTTATGTGTTGGGTCACCCAGTTGGCGACAAATTCCTCAGAAATCATTTCGGAACCAATCTTTGCGCGCTCTCTAAAGTCGAATAGATGGGGGGAAGAGAATACGCCTACGCGTAAACCCATTTCTTTCATTCCCGAGGCGAGAAGATGTGTAGAGGAACCTTTACCGTTGGTTCCGGCTATGTGTATAGTTGGGATAGAATTCCCAGGGTATTCGAGATATTCCCACAATTCTTGCGGTCCTTCTAATCCAATCTTATAATTCTTGCTGCCGCCGTCGCGCTGAAAATTTGGCACGGCACCATAGAGCCACTGTACAGCTTCAGTATAGGTCATTACTGCAATTCGAATCGGTAAACGATAAATCCAACTCTTCTTAGGTTACCTTGGTCAGGACTCCATTTAGAATTTTTGGCAGCAACTTTAGCTTTTTGCACCAAACATGTGTTCGACCCAAAATTTGATTTCGCTAAACCGGCTGGAATCTGATTATTAGGGGCTAATTCGGCTTCAAATACTTGCCCTTGAGCATTAACTGCAATTTTTATCACCACGACCCCTTGATAATTACAACCGGTCTCCGGTTTTGGAATGGCTATAGGCTTACCTGACATCCAATACTGACCATTATTACCAATCCCTCCATTTCCGGTCCGGTTGGGGCTAAGAGGGTCTCCATTCGGATCACCTTGGTCGCCACCGCCTTGTGTTTCTCCTTCGCCGCTGCCGCTACCTTTATTGTTGGTATTGAACATACGGTTTAATCGATCCGCTTTACGTTGGCGCTCTAATTCCTCTTCTGTCGGCTGAGGGTCCGGTTCAGGTTCTGGATCCGGCTGTGGAGTTTCTTTAGGCGTTTCCTTTGGTTGCTCTTTGACAGGCTCCTTAGGTGTTTCTTTTTTTGGTTCCTCCTTTGGTTCCTCGATAACAGGCGCATCTTCTACATCCTGTGTGACCACTTCTTCTTGAACCGGTGGCGTCTCCTCGACTGGAGTTTCCGGTGCGGGTGGTGGTGGAGTAACAGGGGCAGCTTGAGTGTTGTCTCCAAATCCGTCATCGCTGAATCCAAAATTGATTGCAATACCGTCCTCAGGTGGAGGATCTTGATACTTCAGCCCGGCAAAAGCAAACCATAGCAAGAGCAGGACGTGTATGGTTACCGTCCAAAACCGTGCTTTGTTCCTATTTCTATGCTCGTTGAATGCCATATTTAGTTCGGATCAGTGGCAATAATCATTTTCATGTTATTGCGGTAACCGATATCTAATAAACGTACAGTTTCGCCTGTTGGTACTGTTTGATCAGCACGAAGAACAACCACGGCTTGTTCATCAGCAGGTAATTTACCTACCTCACCGAGCAAGGTGCGTTCAACTTGATCGTAGCTAACAATAGTGCCGTTCACGTCAAATTCTAAATCTTCATTCACCGTAAGGGTGATATTTTTCTTCTTGACCGTTTGCGCTCCACTCTTTGGAAGAATAATGTCTAGGGCACTCGATGTTACCAAAGTAGAGGCGAGGATGAAGAAAATGAGCAGCAAGAATACGAGGTCAGTCATGGACGACATGTTTACCTCGGCACTTACCTTACTTCTGGATCTTAAATTCATAATCGGTTCCGATTAAGCAGGTTCGTGCAACAAATCCAAGAAGTCCATAGCGCTATCCTCGAGCTTGTAGACCACACGGTCTACTCGAGTCACTAGGAAGTTATATCCGAAGTAAGCAATGATACCTACCAAAAGACCGGCTACCGTAGTAGTCATTGCAGTATAGATACCTTCTGCCATCATATCAAGTTTAATCTGGCCACCGGCGTTTGCCATTTCCTTAAAGGTCAAAATCATTCCGATTACTGTTCCCAAGAACCCAATCATCGGTGCGCCACCAGAAATGGTAGCGAGCATAGGCAAGCCCTTTTCCAATCGAGTTACTTCTAATTTACCTTGGTTCTCAATCGCTTGAGTAATATCTCCTAACGGTTTACCAATACGGCTGATTCCTTTTTCAATCATGCGTGCCACAGGAGTACTCTCGGCCTTACAAAGTGCTCCAGCTGCATCTAGCTTGCCGTCCATCACCATATCCTTAATGTTGTTCATGAAGTTCGGGTCTACCTTGTTGGCAGAGCGGATGGCACCGAAGCGCTCAAAGAAAATATAAACGGCGAAAATGCTCAGCACTCCAAGGAATGCCATGATCAAAATCCCACCTATTCCACCTGAGGTCATTAGCTCCAGGATAGACATTGTTTTTTCTGTTGGTTCTTCAGTTAACACGGCCTCTGCGCCCGTTTGAATTTGAAGGAATAGTGTACTCATTTCTGCTATGTGATTTACCCAAATATCTATAAAAAGAAAGCCCCCGCTTCGCGGAGGCTTTTGAAATATCAACAACTTGAAAGGCCTTAAGCCAGTAACATGTTTTGTAGGATATAAACTCCAGCTCCCGCTAAATATCCAACGAGTGCAAGCAGTGAAATATTCTTTAAATACCAACCAAAACTTATTTTTTCTAGTCCCATGACTGCAACACCTGCTGCAGATCCAATGATCAATGCAGAGCCACCCGTTCCGGCACAGTAGGCCAAGAACTGCCAGAAGGTACCGTCCTGCATAAACAAGCCAGCCTCGGTGGTTTCATACATTCCCATCGCAGCAGCAACAAGAGGTACGTTATCTACAATAGAAGAAAGTAGACCAATAATGATACCCACGACGTATACGCCATTCTGTGTATCGGTCCCAATACCTTCGTCAAGCGCTATAGCTAAATCTCCAAGCTGGCCCATGCTTTGAAGTGAAGCCACAGCCAAAAGAATCCCCAAGAAGAATAGTACCGAAGGTGTATCGATCTTTTGAAGTACCCCAAGTGGGCTGAGGTGGTGCTTCACATCTGCGGGCTTTCTGCGGTGCATGATATCTGTAATCAACCACAATACCCCCAAAGACAACATCATCCCCATGAAAGGAGGCAGATGTGTAACCGTTTTGAAAATTGGGACGAAAACCAAACCAGCTACACCAGCGAAGAACACGAAGTTTCTTTCGAAAGGCGTAGTTGGGTCTAGATAGTGTTCAGCAGTTTGCGCTTTTAATGGACGCTTGACGTCTCCTTTCAATCGGAAAGAAAGCAATACAAGCGGTGCCAACAGGGTGAATAACGACGGAACAATGAGGTCTGTAACAACAGCACCTGCTGTTATCTGTCCTTTAATCCAAAGCATGGTTGTGGTTACATCACCAATAGGTGACCAGGCCCCTCCGGCGTTCGCTGCCACGACTACCATACCTGCGAAGAACCAGCGGTCTTTTTGATCGGCGATGAGCTTGCGTAAAAGGCTGACCATTACAATCGAGGTCGTAAGATTATCCAAAGCTGCTGAGAAGAAGAAGCTGAGAATACCGATAATCCACATCAACTTTACCTTGTTGGTGGTCTTAATTCGGTCTGTAATAACAGCAAAACCTTCGTGCGCATCCACAAGCTCCACGATGGTCATCGCTCCAATCAAGAAGAAAAGGATGGATGAAATCTCGCTGAGGTGGTGAAGTAAATGTTCTTCCACTTCGTGGTAATGGTGACTGGCAACGATGTATAGAGTCCAAGTCAATACTCCCGTAACCAAGGCTGCTGCTGCCTTGTCGATTTTGAGTTGGTGTTCAAAGGCTATGGCTGCATAACCCAGTACAAACACCACAAGCATCAAAGTGTAGGTCATTGATTTTTAGATTAAAAGTTTCAAAGCATTCTCATATGCTTTGGAAGTAATGTTAGTGTGTTCCGATTTTACGGCTTCAATATCTTGAAGTGCTCCTAATATAGTGTGACTTACGTCATGAAATATAGCTAGGTCAGTTAATTCTGCATCCTCTTGCATCAAATAACCAAAAACTCGTGCCATTCCGCAGTTTGAGATGAAATCTGGAATGACCGCACATTTTTGATCGGCCAATTCTGCGATAGGACCGTAGAAAATTTCTTCATCAGCAAAAGGCACATTGGCTCCTGAAGAGATGATCTCCAACCCATTGTCCAACATTTGTGCGAGTTGCATTCGATTGACAAGCCTTGAGGCTGCCGCAGGAATAAAAACTTCAGCTCCCATGGACCAAATATCTTTGTTGGCCTGTTCGAATGGAATGATATCCGGCGCATTCAATGCATTGCCATTTTTATTGTTGAACAACTCGGTAATCTCCTCTAGGGTGAAGCCCTCTGGTTTCATGAGTCCACCAACGATATCAATGATACCGACAATTTTGGCGCCCATTTGGCTCAGGTAGTACGCAGCACCCGAGGCAACATTGCCCCAACCTTGGATGATCACGCGCTTTCCAGAAATATCTTGCCCCCAAAGGTCGTAAAGGTGCTTTACGCTCACAGCAGTCCCATAGCCTGTAATCATATCACCTACTTTCATGGAGTCAGAGCCCTTAGGTAATAGCTCTTCACTAGTTACACTGAGGCTTACCCCGTCTTGTAGTTGTTTTATCTTTCTTGCTTTGGCAAAATCTCCAGGCTGGTAATGGCCATTCAGTACACCCTCTTGTGGGTGTAGAATGCCCAACTCACTAGTAATTGGGATCACTTCCTTTTTTTGGTCGACGTTCAAATCTCCACCTGTACCGTAATAGTTTTTCAACAAAGGATATACTGCCTTGTACCAACGGCGTAATACGCCGTCTTTACGAGGGTCGTTTGGATCGAAATCTATACCGCTTTTCGCACCGCCAATAGCAGGTCCGGCAACGGTAAATTTGATTTCCATGGTCTTTGCAAGGGACAGCACTTCACTTTCTGTAAGGCCTTTTCTCATGCGAGTTCCACCGCCTGCAGCTCCGCCGCGGAGGCTATTTATGACTACCCAGCCTTTTGCTTCAGTCAGCGGATCGTGCCAATTATAGACAATTTCAGCAGGGCGCTCTTCAAATGCGCGTAGTTGTTCTTTCATCGCGTCTGTATTTAGGAAGCCCTAAGGTACTATTTAAGGCCAAAATACTTTGCCTGAACTGTGATTTTTACCGCTGCCTGTGGTCGCTCCTAAGACGTTGTCTTTCCCTGTAAATCTCAGGTAGGCAAGGAGTGCAAAAATGATAGCTTCTTTGAAGTTAACCACCTCTTTTTCTGGACGTTCTAATTCTACTCCGTACGCTTTTATCCGTCCCAATAAGTAATGGTTCCATGCACCTCCACCGGTGACTAAAACATGCTTTCCTTTGAGGGCAGTAGCAATCTGTATGGCAATATGTTCGCAATACGTAGCAAGGGCGTCTGAGGGCTGTAGGTAGTCTATTTTGTCAAAGACTTGGGATTCTACCCATTCCGCTCCGAGACTCTTTGGAGGTTTTTTATCGAAGTAGGGAAGACTATTTAACTCTTCCAACACCCATTGATTGATAGATCCACGTGAAGCGTGCGCTCCACCTGCGTCGTATTCTTTCCCCATTTCACGAGAAAGGGTGTTCAAAACATAGTTCGCAGGGCAAATATCATAGGCTTGCATCACGCCGTCTCCAAGTTTAGGATTTCCGATGCTCACATTGGCAAAACCACCGAGATTAAGTGCTGCTTCATACATTCCGAACAGCAGGTGGTCGCCTATAGGTACTAAAGGGGCGCCTTGACCACCAAGCAAGACGTCTTGCATTCGAAAATCTGTGATGCACGGAATACCCGTAGCTTGTGCAATTTCAGCCAAGCATCCCGCTTGAAAAGTGTATTTGTTTTGTGGATCGTGAAAAATGGTCTGACCATGAGAACCAACAGCGTGAATTTCGTAGGCTGTTTTTCCTTTGATACGCTCGATACATGCAATGGTCCAGTCGGCAAATGCTTGGTCAACTTCTGATTTTAGTGAGGCATCCTTGAAACAATTATTCACTAGTGTTTTAAGCGCATCAGGATACTCAAATTCAAAGTGTTCGAGTAGCTGCCATTGAAGGCCGTTCTCTTCGCTGAATTGAACCAAAGCGGCATCCATTCCATCCAAGGAAGTACCGCTCATAAGGCCTAAAATATTGAGAGTTCCGTCGTACATTTGTCAAACCAATAATAAACAGAATTTTCGATGAACTTCAACCTATCCGAGGAGCATTTGATGATTCGCGATGCGGCACGAGATTTTGCCCAAAACGAATTACTACCAGGCGTTATTGAGCGCGACACCAACCAAACATTCCCACACGAACAAATCAAACAACTCGGCGAGCTAGGCTTTATGGGTATGATGGTCGATCCAAATTATGGAGGATCAGGTCTAGATACACTTTCATATGTCCTGGCCATGGAGGAGCTTTCTAAGATTGATGCTTCCGCGTCGGTTGTTGTGAGCGTCAACAACAGTCTCGTCTGTTGGGGACTGGATACCTACGGTACTGAAGAGCAGAAGGCCAAATACTTGCCAAAGCTTGCTGCTGGAGAACACATCGGCGCTTTTTGTTTAAGTGAGCCTGAAGCGGGTTCTGATGCAACTTCGCAGAGCACTACGGCAGTCGATATGGGGGACCATTACCTACTAAACGGTACCAAGAATTGGATTACTAATGGTGGCAGCTGTGAGATTGCTTTGGTAATTGCGCAGACAGATCGTGAAAAAGGGCACCGCGGTATTAACGTTCTTATTGTCGAAAAAGGCATGGACGGTTTCGTCGTAGGACAAAAAGAAGATAAACTTGGTATCCGTGGATCGGATACACATACCTTACTTTTTAACGATGTGAAGGTGCCAAAGGAAAATAGGATTGGCGAAGACGGGTTTGGATTCAAATTCGCGATGAAAACATTAAGTGGAGGCCGTATAGGTATTGCAGCACAGGCATTGGGTATCGCGCAAGGTGCACTGGACCTCGCTTTGGCCTATTCAAAGGAGCGCAAAACTTTCGGTAAACCTATCCACGACCACCAAGCGATTGCTTTCAAACTCGCAGACATGGAGATGAAGGTAGAGCAGGCACGATTGCTGGTGTACAAGGCGGCCTGGTTAAAGGATCAAGGTATGCCTTACGATAAGGAAAGCGCTATGGCCAAACTTGCAGCCTCTGAAGCAGCGATGTGGGTGAGTACTGAAGCGGTTCAAGTTCACGGTGGTTACGGCTACGTGAAAGAATACCATGTAGAGCGTTTGATGCGCGATGCGAAGATTACTCAGATTTATGAGGGTACTTCAGAGATTCAAAGAATCGTAATCTCAAGAGATTTGATCAAGAATTCCTAAAGGAGGGAGAGGAGTGCTTCCAAGGCGATTCCTCGAGAACCTTTCAAAAGTATAGAGGCGTCCTTCGGGGCGCCTTTTTCTTTCCAATAGTTGGCCAATTCATCTGTGGTTGAAAACCGCAGTCCAGACCAGTCGGTAGCACCAAAGTGATGGCCTACAAGGACGGTTTGATCTTCCATTTGAAGTTCACGGATGTAATTGACCATGGCTTGATGTTCCGTCCCACTTTCTTCTCCTAATTCAAACATATCACCGAGCACTAATAATCCGTCTTGCTTGTGCCACGAAGCAAAACTTCCTACACTCAGCTTCATACTGGTGGGGTTCGCATTGTATGCATCAAGCAAGACCTTATTGGCTGCTGTTTCTCGCCATTCGACTCGATTCATCTTTGGAGCATAGGATTCGATGGCAGATTTAATGGCCTTAGTGTCTACGCCCATATGATGTCCGAGACATGCCGCTGCCACTATATTCTGTTCATTGAAGGAGCCACTGAGTTGGCTTTGGATGGAATAGGATGCTTCGCCGTGGACTATTTGTACCCCTGCAAATTCAGAAGTGCTTGAAGGAGTCCATTGGATGATACCTTCTCCTCTGCCATAGCCAAACTGATTGATGCCTGTACTTTTCTCTATTTGAATAGGGTCATTGAGGTTCACCATTGCTAAACCATCGGTCGAGCGGAGGTAATCGTAGAGTTCGCTCTTGCCTTTAATAATACCCTTGACGCCGCCGAATCCTTCTAGATGTGCTTTGCCGTAGTTGGTAATGTAGCCAATAGTCGGTTCACATATTGCTGCAAGCTGGGCAATCTCCTTTTGGTGATTGGCACCCATTTCAATCACTGCTAACTCGCTATCTCGAGGAATGCGTAACAAGGACAATGGTACACCGATGTGGTTGTTGAAATTCCCAGCCGTTGCATAGGTCTTGAAAGTGGTGTTCAACACGGCGTGAAACAGTTCTTTATTGGTGGTTTTACCGTTACTCCCAGTTAAACCAACGATGGGAATACCCAAGTACCTTCTGTAAGCTCTTGCACAGTCTTGCAGGGCCTCGAGAACGTTGTCTACCAATATCAATCGATCGTCTTTGCCTACAGGTTCATCCACAACAGCGTAGTTTGCTCCCAATTCAAGTGCTTGTAACGCAAATGAATTACCGTTGAAACGAGCCCCCTTCAGCGCAAAGAAAATGGAGCCTTGCGGAATACTACGTGTATCCGTAGTAACGGCTGAGGAGTTCAAAAAGGCTTCGAATGGTGTCATTTCTTCAAGCGATAAATCCAACTACAATGTACATCACAAAAAAGCCCCGCGGAAGCGGGGCTTTTGAGTTTTATTAAGGGACAAGAATTACATTCTGTAACGCTTGAAGTTGTGCTGCTTCACTTTTGAAGGACGCTTGCTCTTGTCGCTTGATTCGTTTTGGAATCCTACGCGGTCCATCGCACAACGGAAACCAATATCATCTGTTGCTTGGTCTTCTTCCAAGAAACGACGCGTACCTGGGCTCAACCAATATGCACGGTCTTTCCAGCTACCGCCTTTGTATACACGAGTAGTGTTTCCAATAAGAGTCTTATTACCGTAGTCGTACATTGGTGCTTCACCTTCTTGTACTGGGTTAGCGTAGCTCTGTGAGCTCTCCTGGTCACCGTCTAGGTAATCGCGGTAATCTGATTTAGAGTAGTTGCGACGATTTACGTTTTCTTCAACAGTAACAGAGCGCGTTGGCAACTGACCTGGAAGACGAACGATTACTGTATCGCCATTGCGAACTTCCTTCTGTGGATCTTGCAATACTTCTAAAGAACCAATGTCTTGGTAGTTTTTGTCGTAGTGTTTGAATTCATTACCACGGAATGCACGGAAGTCGTTTACATCTGTAGAGCTCACTGGGCGATATACGTCCATTACCCACTCACTTACGTTACCAGCCATATCGTAAAGGCCGAAATCGTTAGGAGGGTAGAAGCGAACTTGCATCGTTACATCAGCTTCGTCATTCAACCAACCTGAAGTACCCATGTTATCACCGCGGCCTCTTTTGAAGTTAGCCAAGATCTGGCCACGATCCATTTTCTCTGGATTACGCGTACCGTTTCCGTTCCAAGTGTATTTGTTCTTGTCAACTACACGGTTGTAAATACGCTTACCACCGTCTGCATAGGCTGCATATTCCCACTCAGCTTCGGTCGGAAGACGGTACTTTGGAAGTACTACACCGTCCTCAATTCTCGCTGGACGACCTTCTTTACCATATACGCTGTTTGGGTTTAGATCCTTAAGACCTTTTCTGTTTTGTTGTACGTACTCGCCTTGTTTGTATAGATATACCTCTGTGTTAAAGTGATCTGCATCCATTTGGTCTGGCATTTCTTTCAAGATGCCTTCTTTGATGAGAATAGCTTCGTTCACACGATCCGTTCTCCAAGAACAGAAACGTTGCGCTTGCAACCAACTAACACCAACAACAGGGTAGTAGTTGTAGGCTGGGTGACGTAGGTAATTTTCTACGAAGTTATCGTTGTAGGCAAGTTTGTCTCTCCATACCAAGGTATCTGGAAGTGCACTCTTGTAGATCTCTGGGTAGTAGTCGTAATCGTATACGCGACGTAGCCAGTACAAGTACTCGCGGTAGTCCAAGTTGGTTACCTCATTCTCATCCATGTAGAACGAGCTCACAGTAACTCTTCTTGGGATATTGTTCCAGTCTTTAACGAAATCTTCTTCTACTTGACCCATCATGAAGGTACCGCCCTCAACGAAAACTAGACCTGGACCAACTTCTTGGCCGTTGTAGTTTAGGTTGGCTTGGAAACCACCATTCTTTTTGTCATTAATTGCCCATCCTGTAGTGTTGGATGTTGGACCTGCACAGCTTGCTAAAAGGGCTGTTGCAAATGTTGCAATTGAGAATTGAACGAACTTATTCATGTAATTGAAATTGTTGCTGTTTAGAATTTAGGACACTTTAGTGCCTTAAGTTTACTTGCTCTCACACGGCATGGGAACTTGTAACCCAAGCTAACTTCGTGAGATCCACCCAGTGTATTTGTCAAATCACTAATAGTGTAATCGTAGCTGTATCCGAATGTCCATGGCACATCTGGAGGTGTAATACCCAAGATGAAAATCACTGCATCTGGATTGAAGCTACCTTGTCTCAATGCTAGACCACCTGCAAGCGGTCCTCTAGCAAAACTTACACCAGCGGTCAACTGTGAAGCTGAACCTTGTGTTTGGTATACCACATTAGGAACGATGTAAGATTGAAGACTATTGTGTAGACGCTTTCTTCCTAGAGGAATATTAGCACCCGCGTGTGCTGTCAATTTAATTGGCAACCTACTCTGGCTTAGGAATGCTTCATTAGGTTCTGTAAGGTGATGTCCAACGACACCGATGTACCACTTATCCGTAAATCCGAGCATACCGAAACTCAGGTCCAAATGGTTGTTGAAGTTGTTTCCTGGTGCTACTTCGTTTGTAGGAAGAACAAATCCATAGAACGGATCAATCATGTCCGGGAACGTAAACTGGCCCCAATCAAGACTTCTTTGACGGAAGGTCGCCTGAAAACCACTCAACAAAGTGAAGTTCCTGTTCACCTCGAGGTGGTAGCTGTACACTGCACTTACCTCAGTGAGGTTAAGTGCGCCATTACCTGCGTCATCACGAAGTGTCATCAATGCTACACCACCGTTTAATTTGTCTACATACTGGTCGTATGAGGCCGAATACGTTTGGTATACGCCGAGTTCTGGGTACTGATTTCTGTAGTTCGTATGAACTGTAGGACATCTATCCAGACCCGCGAAGGCAGGATTTAGGTAAATAGGATTCGCGTAATATTGGCTGAAATGAGCATCCTGAGCAAAGGCTACAGAGCTTATTATCAGTGCTGTACAAGCGAAAATTATGCGTTGTTTCAATGCGTTCATTGATGTAGCTGTGTTTTCAAGAGACAAGTATAAGCAAAAAAAGTACGATTTTCACCTTACTATCGTTTGTTGTTAAACGCTTTTTGCATGGCATTTGTTATGTCTTGGAGTAAGTTTGTACACGTGAAGAAAAACATCTTTGTACTTATTAGTTTCTTCTGCGCCCTCCAACTCGTTGGTCAGGTGCGCTTTGAGCAGGGGGAATATGTCCAGTTTAGAACCGCTAAACCTGGTATTCACCTGCTTTCTGGCGATGAAATAATTAACCGCGGAATTTTAGCCGTAGGAGATGCCTTGGACCGACTGGTTATTGAGGCTAGAACGGAATCGGTCCTTTCTCACATGAACGATACATCCCGAGCCTTTAATGCGCCTATTCACTATTACATTTCGGACGGCGATGGTCTTCTGGATGCCCAGTCTAAGGTGTATTTCTACATGAACGGGCCTTTCGGTATTCAATGGGATGCGGCGAACCAGCGCTACGAGTATACTGCGCATCCGTATTCAAATTTCGAGCACTTCATCGTTAGCGCATCGTCAACGTCGCAACCCTATGCGATGGATGAACGAGGTTCGGATCTAATGGGTGCATCCACAAGGGTTTTGAATTCTTCAAACCAATTTTACCACAGAGACACGGCGCTATATAATTTGGTTGGGACAGGACGTCGCTGGTTCGGTGAATTGTTTGACTTTACCACCACTCAAGTTTTTGATTTACCGCTGACCCCGCTCAATGCCTCATCCATGGAAGTTGAAATAGCTGCAGTGGCGCGGTCATCATCATCTTCAACAAGTTTATCCGTGCAAAACGGTGGCAGTGTTTCTTTTCAAGCAGTTGCCACAAGTTCAGTTTCGAATTATGTGATCGAGCGAGGATTGACCACGAATATCCCTTCTTCGAACAAGGTGATTTTAACCTACGACAAGGCGAGTGATAACGGCGCTGCTTTGTGGTTGGACCAATTAAAAGTGAATTATCTTACAGACAATACGGTTGCACTCAATGCCAATTACCAAAAGCGCTTCCAAAACTATCCGCGTCATCAAGATTCAATTTCCACCATTCAGCTCAAAGGTTCTGACTTGTTGGTTTTTGACATCACTCATCAAGCACACCCCGTTTTAATTAATGGCACAGCCAGCGGCAATACAATTAGCTTTGAAATCGGTGAAGACGGTTTTAAAGAACTAATGGCAATACCTGCTAGTGGCGCTTTTGAGCCGATGTATGTTCGTACAGGTAAGTTGACATTTTTCGAAGATTTAGCCGGTCTTGACGCCCTGATTATTGCTCCAGATTCCTTGCTCATTGAAGCGCAAAGACTGGCGGAGATTCAACAAACTGTAGGTACGAATTCCAGAGCTATGGCGCTCGAAGAAATTTACGCGTTGGCTAATGCCGGAACTCCCGATATCGCAGCGATTCGTCAGTTTTTAGTTGAGCTCAACCAACGCAACAACGACGGTCTGAAATATTTGACACTATTTGGCGATGCATCCTACGATTACAAGGGCACCTTGCCAGGGAATTCGAATCTCGTTCCAACCTTTGAGAGCTACGGCAGCTTCTCTTTGTATACGAGTTACATAACCGACGATTACTATGGTTATCTCGATCAGGGCGAGTCGCTCAATTGGTATGTAGACGATATCGATCTTGGTATCGGTCGACTCCCGGTTAATACCCGCGCGGAGGCAGCAGCCTCCGTGGATAAAATCGAGCGTTATTTGACAGATGACGGACGTTATGGTCCTTGGCGCGGCGATGTGGTTTTAGTTGCAGATGATGTAGACCATGCATGGGAACGCGAATTTGCGGTGGTTCAGGATGCTTTGGCGAAACGTTTAGATACAACGCGTCCTGAAATGAACATTATCAAGATTTATTCGGACGCATACTTACAAGAGTCGAAGCCAGGTTCACAGCGCTATCCGACGGCACGCGAAGCATTGTTTAGAAGCGTTGAGAACGGAGCGCTCATGGTGAGTTACATCGGTCATGGCGGTGAAGTAGGATGGGCCACTGAACGCATCTTGCAACTGGAGGACATTAACAACTGGACCAATGAGACCAAATTACCGGTATTTACAACGATCACGTGTGAGTTCACAAGATTCGACGATCCGAATAGAGTGAGTGCTGGGGAACAATTGTTCTTGAATCCATACGGAGGCGCCATTGGATTATATTCCACTACTAGAAGTGTATTTGCGACGAATAGTACCTACGATTTGAATCGACTTTTGAATCAAAATATGGTGGGACTCGATGTGCCTCGTTTAGGTGATGTTCTTCGAGAAACTAAAAACAACAACATCAGTGGGGACAAGATTAAGTTCTCCTTGATAGGTGACCCTACCATACCTCTTTCGAAGCCCAAAGACGCCGTTGTTTTAGATACCATTAATAATGTAGCATGGAATGCCTTTGAAGATACCCTAACTGCCCTGTCTTGGGTAGAGATTAAGGGACACGTTGGGTCTACTTCCGGCATAAACGCAGACTTTAACGGTCGCGTATGGCTGACCTTCTTCGATAAGGCCCAATCTGTTCAAACAAGACGAAACGATGCCAACGGTTCGGTATTCAATTTTAAAACGCAAAACAATGCCATCTTCAGAGGCGAGGCTTCTGTGGTTGATGGGGCATTTACGGTACAGTTCAGAATTCCGTTGGACATTAATCTGAGTATTGGGACACCCAAGGTTATTTCCTACGCAGCAAGCACAACTGAGGATGCTTGGGGAGGGCAGAACGACTTATCAATAGGTGGTGTGTTTGATGGAGTGATTACCGATACAGAAGGACCAAAGGTTCGTTTGTTTGTCAACGATACAACGTTCATGAGCGGTGGTATCTGTGACCCAAATCCGCTGGCCATTGGGTTGATGGAGGACGAAAGCGGCATTAACGCGGTAGGCCTTGGTATCGGACATAACGTTATTTTAGAATTGGACGGACAACCGATCAATGTCAATGCGGCCTACCAAGCGAATATTGACGACTTCACCAAAGGAAGTGTGAGTTATCAGTATTATGATTTATCCCCTGGGGAGCACCAGTTGTCATTGAGAGCATGGGATGTCTTGAATCAGTGGGGTTATGACGAAATTACCTTCACCGTTATTGATGCGGCTGAGCCTATTCTCAATCAGTTCGAGATTTTTCCCAATCCATTTACGAGTGAACTAAATTTCAACCTAGAGCACAATCAAAAAGGACAGGAGGGAGAAATTCGCCTGACCTTGCTAGATAATCAAGGAAAAACAGTTTGGGAATGGAATGAAAGTTTAGCACTTCAAGCCAATTCTTCAGACCTTCCAACGTTCTATGTATCAGATGTTCCGAGTGGAAAATTGGTCCCAGGATTTTACCATGCAAGAGTCGTATGGACACGAAGTGTTGATGGAAAATCTGCCAGAATACAAGAAAAGCTCATTTATATACGTTAAACTTGCGCTGCTACACGCACATAACTATGAAAAAACACATCCTCTTTCTACTTCTTTTTGCTTTTGCGACAAAAGGATATGCGCAAGACGATCTTAAATATAACGTAGTAACTACTGCGGTTCCGATTCTATTGGTTAGTCCAGACTCCCGCGCCGGAGCAATGGGTGATGTTGGTGTAGCTTCTACTCCAGACGGTAACTCAAGTGCATGGAATCCAGCTAAATTGGCATTCTTGGAAGATAAAGAGGCAAACATGGCTTTGTCTTACACACCATGGATGTCACGTCTAGTTCCAGATATCGACCTCGCGTATGTAAATTACTCTAAGGCGTTGAGTGATCGTCAAGGAATTGCAGCTTCTTTGAGGTATTTTTCTTTGGGTGAAATCAATTTTACCGACGACCGAGGCAACAGCTTAGGAACCTTCAATCCTTACGAATTTTACTTTGATGTAGCATACGGTTTGAAATTAAGCGACCATTGGAGTGCTGGGACTGCACTGCGTTGGATCTATTCAGACATCGCCCAAGGCCAGGTCGTTCAAGGGCTTCAGACCAAGCCTGGTCAAAGTGGTGCTGCTGACCTTGGTTTCTACTACCAAGGCGACTTTACTAATATTAGCGGCGGTCGCCGTCAAGCATTTTCAGCTGGCTTAGCTATCAGTAACCTCGGTGCCAAGATTGCATATTCGGAAAGTGGTAATTCAGATTTCTTACCAACCAATTTCAAAATCGGCGGTGGTTACCACCTTGAGATCGACGATTACAACATGTTGTCTGTGTATCTTGACATCAACAGACTACTCGTGCCAACTCCACCTCAGTTAGGTACGGATGGTGAAATTATTGCCGGTGTTGACACGGATGATATGACACCACTTATTGGCGCGGCACAAAGCTTTAATCCAGGTGCGAAACCAGGCGGTTTCACAGAGATGTTGCAGGAAAACATTTACAACTTTGGTCTTGAGTATCGTTACAACGATTTCTTGTTCGCAAGAGGCGGTTATTTAAATGAGCATAAGCTCAAAGGAAACCGTCAATATGTAACCCTCGGGTTTGGGTTGGTTTACAATGTATTTAGCATTGATATGGCCTACCTTATTCCTGCAAGTCCTACGACGCGTTCACCGTTAGAGAATACCCTTCGTTTCTCAATGGCGTTCAATATTGACGGCTTCTTAGCACAGTAAACCTTTCACAGCTTTTTCGGTTAGTTAAAACTAAAATCGTATTCTCTTTTGCTAGGTGCGGTTTTGGATTATTTTTGTCGCACTAAACACATCTGACAATGGCAAAAAAGCGCATTACAAAAGCGACCTACCTTAAGTGGTACGAAGACATGCTCTTCTGGAGAAAGTTTGAAGACATGTCTGCAGCATTGTACATCCAACAAAAAATTCGTGGATTCTTGCACTTGTATAACGGACAAGAGGCTGTTTTGGCCGGTTCAGCATTTGCAATGGAGAAAGGTGATAAGATGATCACTGCATACCGCAACCACGTTCAACCAATCGCCTTGGGTGAAGATCCACGTCGCATTATGGCTGAACTTATGGGAAAGGTAACAGGTACTTCACGTGGTAAAGGTGGTTCTATGCACATGTTCTCTCCAGAACTTGGATTCTGGGGTGGTCACGGTATCGTTGGTGGACAGATTCCACTAGGCGCAGGATTGGCTTTTGCAGATAAGTACAACGGTAAAAAGAATGTAACGCTTACCTACATGGGTGATGGTGCAATCCGTCAAGGCTCTTGGCACGAAACTGCCAACCTAGCTATGTTGTGGCAGTTGCCTGTAGTTTTCATCGTTGAGAACAACGGTTATGCTATGGGTACCTCAGTAGAGCGTACAGCGAACCACACCGACATCCATAAATTGGGTGAAGGTTATGAAATGCCAAACCGTGCAGTAGATGGTATGGATCCTATTGCTGTTTATGATGCGGTCCACGAAGCAATGGAGCGCGCGCGCAAGGGCGATGGACCAACACTATTGGAGATCCGTACCTACCGTTATAAAGGACACTCAATGTCTGATCCTCAGAAATACAGAACCAAAGATGAGGTTGCAGAATACCAAGCAAAAGATCCTATCACACTTTGTTTGAATAAAATCAAGGAAAAGAAATGGGCGACTGACGCAGAGATTGAAGAGATCAATCAACGCGTAAAGGATTTGGTGAAGGAATGTGTTGACTTCGCTGAAGCTAGCGACTTCCCAGATGCTTCTGAAGTATACCAAGGTGTATATGCTCAGGAAGATTACCCATTCATTAAAGACTAATAGGAATTATGGCTATTGTAATTAACATGCCGCGTCTCTCGGATACAATGACCGAGGGTGTTGTCGCAAAATGGCACAAAAGTGTAGGTGATAAAGTAAGCGAAGGTGATTTGCTTGCTGAAATCGAAACTGACAAAGCAACGATGGAATTCGAAGCATTCCCTGGTCAAGAGGGAACGCTCTTATACATCGGAACGGGTGAGGGAGAAATGTCACCTGTAGATACAGTTTTGGCTATTCTAGGTGATGAAGGCGAAGATATCGAAGCATTGAAAGGCGGTTCAGCTCCAGCAGCTGATGCTCCAGCAGAGGAAGCTGCCCCAGCGCCAGCTCCTGAAGCGGCTCCAGCTCCAGCACCTGCTGCAGCTCCGGCTCCAGCCCCAGCTGCTCCGGCACCAGCACCTGTTGCTGCTGCACCAGCAGACGGCTCGGTGAAAGCATCTCCACTTGCGAGAAAATTGGCAGCTGAGAAAGGTATTGATCTTAACATGCTTCAAGGTTCTGGTGATAACGGTCGTATCGTGAAGCGCGATGTAGATTCGTTTAACCCTGCCTACCACACTTCAGTACAACCGGGTGTGGCTGCTGCTCCTTCTGTTCCAGCAGGCGTAGAGAACTTTACAGATACTCCTGTAAGCCAGATGAGAAAGGTGATTGCGAAGCGTTTGAGCGAAAGCAAAAACACAGCGCCTCACTTCTACATTACCATGGACATTGACATGGATAATGCTATTGCAGCAAGAAAAACCATGAATGCTGGAGGTGATGTAAAGATCAGCTTCAACGACCTAGTAGTGAAATCATGTGCTCTAGCACTCAAGAAGCACCCAGTAATTAACTCAGCCTGGATGGGCGATAGCATTCGTCAAAACGACCACGTGCACATTGGAGTTGCTGTTGCTATTGAAGACGGATTGTTAGTTCCTGTTTTACGCCATGCCGATCAGATGCCACTTTCGAGCATTAGCGCTAACGTTAAGGACCTTGCCGGTAAAGCGAAAGACAAAAAGCTTCAACCTTCGGATTGGGAAGGCAATACATTTACTATTTCTAACCTAGGTATGTTCGGTGTTGAAGAGTTCACAGCTATCGTGAACCCGCCTGATGCAGCCATCCTAGCAGTAGGAGGTATTAAGCAAGTACCGGTAGTAAAAGACGGTGCTGTAGTACCAGGTAATGTAATGAAGGTTACACTAAGCTGTGATCACCGAGTAATCGACGGTGCCTCAGGTGCAGCGTTCTTACTTTCGGTAAAAGCATTCTTGGAGAATCCAGTAACCATGCTGGTGTAATTTCCGGAAAGAAAAATAGAAACAGCCCGAACGAGAGTTCGGGCTGTTTTGTTATATATGTATAAATATTCTGTCATGAAAAACATTTGGATTACCGGAGCATCAAGGGGTATTGGTTACAGCACAGCTCAATTATTTCTTGAG
>DJCX01000076.1 GCA_002430755.1 Flavobacteriales bacterium UBA5939
AGGTATTCCAATCTACCCACCATGAGCAGTCCGGCTCGACCTTCCTGCTTATTGGTTGACTGAAGAAAATCGTCGTCAATACCCAAAGGGATTAATTGGTGTTTATCACGAAGTCCTTTTCCTCCTAGGCCGCTCCAAGCAGCAATACGCTCGTATTCGCTCATGGATGAAGTGATGACGCGATCGCTTAGTGCGAGCAAGCGCTTCATTCCGCGTCGTTGTCCTGCAAAGAGGTAGCCTATAGGCGGCATACGGTCGCTACCGTTTAACCCACGTAAAATGGTCTTTAGCCACTCCATGCCATGTCCACCTAGGAGTGCATAAGCCAATGGAGCACGCTTTTTGTCTGCAAGGCTGTAGTCCACAAAAATGGTACTTAGGACTTTCCTGCCCTTGAACGATTTGAAATAGGGCAATAGATCTGCCGGCCTTCCGAGATTAAAACCATGGATAAGTTCTATTTCTAGCGGTAAAGGTTGTCCTGCGAGAACAATATGTACGTCATGCCCAAGTGCTCTCAGTCCATCCGCCGTACGTTCGACCTGAACGGTATCACCGCCAGGCTGCTTATACAGTGTGGATCTTGAGATAAGGGCAACGTTCATTTATACGTTCATGTTGAATTCGTCCAGTACGTCCATGACTTCTTCGACATCTGCTTGGTCTGAAAACGTCAATGGTTTATTGGGTAACGAAGTATCTACGGACCAATTGCCTTCTCCGAGCAATTCATTCAAATCTCCTTGAACTTTAGCGATACAACCGCCACAATTGATTTTAGTATCTATGGTCATTATTTCAGGGGTTTTATGTGCATTCTTAAGCTGTTCATCACAACACCAATACTGCTTATGCTCATGGCAATACTTGCGATCATCGGGGTCAATTTAATGCCAAATGTAGGGTAGAGCAAGCCAGCGGCTAAAGGAATGGCGACAACATTGTAGCCAAAGGCCCAAATGAGGTTACCTCGTAAAGTTTGTCTGAACTGTGCAGCCAAAGCGAAGTAGCGCTTCAACCCAAGTACACCATCACGCATCAGCACGACATCAGCACTCTGCTGCGCGGCCGCGGTAGCGGCCGCGAAACTCAGGCCTACATCCGCGGCGCTCAGCGCCGCGGTATCGTTAATACCATCGCCTATCATCAATACGGTACCCTTGTTTCTAAAGGCATATACTTTCTCGACTTTCTCTATGGGCATCATCTCACCAAAACTCTCTTGTAATCTCAGTTTTTGTCCCAATGCTTCAACTACCGGGATTTTATCGCCAGAGAGCAATACATTGTAGATGCCAAGGACATTTGTATGCTGTATAATATCAACTGCACCTGTTGCCAATACATCATCAAACAATACTGTAATTAGGACATTGGTTTCATCAAAGAGTACTGCGGTGGTTTTCTCAGTAGCGATTTTTTGACCGGTGATTTCTTCACACCACGATGGCGAACCTAAGTGGTATACATTGCCTTCTATCTTCCCTTGGATTCCTTTACCGGGCAAGGCTTTTAATCTTCTCACTTTCGGTAGTCCTCCTTGAAAACCGAAGTGTTGTTTCATGCCTTCGTTCAATGGATGTGACCCGCCTTGGTTCAGGGCGATAAGTATGTTTTTAAAATTGGCCACATCCCCAGAAATGGCAACAACTGTGGGCTTTCCTTTAGTTAGAGTTCCTGTTTTATCCCATAAAATGTGGTCTACCTTATGGGCCAATTCCAATGCACTCGCATTGCGAACGAGCATTCCTTTCCTTGCTGCTTTACCAGTGGCTGCTACAACAGCTAGGGGAGTCGCTAGTCCTAAGGCACAAGGACAGGCAATGACCAAAACATTGATGGCAAATACTATACTTAATGGCTCTCCTATAAAAGCCCAGGCTACCCCCACAATAACGCTCAATATCAAAATACTTGGCACGAAAATCTTGGAGATACGATCGGTTAATTTTTCAATGGAGGTTTCTTGCTCCTGCGCCTGTAGTACTGCTTCGATAATGCCGCCTAGTGCAGAGGCTTTTCCTGTATTCACCACTTTAATAAGCAATAAGCCTTCTCCGTTAACAGTGCCTGCCCAGACCTCGGCGCCAGCTGTTTTAGAGACTTCTAAAGGCTCGCCAGTGAAGGTGCTTTCGTCAATGTTGGAGGTTCCTTCGACGACAATACCGTCTACAGGGATTTGCTCCCCGGGCTTAACTTGGACCACTTCATCTATTTCAAGTGCGCCGACATCAACTTGAACGGTTAGCCCATCGACTACCTTCGTAGCCACCTTAGGCTGAAGTGCTAATAGACTTTCGACGGCCTTGCTGTTCTGCAATTTTCCCCTTTGTTCGAAGTATTTACCGATCAATACAAAGGCAATGATGAGCCCGGCACTTTCAAAATAGATCTCATGATTACCGCTGAAGAGGTTGAACAACGAATATCCAAATGCGACAATACTCCCAAGACTGACTAGGGTGTCCATATTGGTCGCTCCCATCTTAGCGAGTGCAAAGGCTTTTGCATGAATTTTTCGGCCGAAATACCCACTGAGGACTACTGCTAATAATCCTTGAAGAGCGATTATCTGGCTATCCATTGAATGACTCATCCCTAGATAGAGTAATGGACCTGCAAATAGCACAGCGAGTAGAAGCTCCAGTGCTTGCTGTCGCAATGCTTTTCGTTGCCGATCGAATTGCACAACCATACCTACTTTTTCGCTCTCAAGCTGGTAACCGGCCTTGGCGAGATTTGCTTTAAAAGCGGGTAAGTCCAAGAGTTCTTCGTCGACAGTAGCTTTGAAACTGTGGCTGGCGTAGCGAACGACGATATTGTCAAGACCTAGAGTGCCTTCAGCAATGGATGCTGCACTGTGCGCACACCCTGCACAGGTCATACCCATTAAGGTCCAATTCACTTCCATTTTTGCCATCAATCAAAGGTAGTAAATGTAATGACCTACGTATCTTAGTAGCACTAAGAAGTACCCGTATGAACCCACTAATAGATTTTCCTCAAACTCCCTTTGGAAGTTTAGCATTCGACACCATTGAGCCTGCACATTTTATGCCTGCTGCAGCGCATTGGATGGACGTAGCTAGAGAACGTATTTCAGTCATTACCTCAAATACTGAAGCGCCAACGTTCAGAAATACGTTGGTTCCTTTAGAGTTCGCCTCTAAAGAGCTTGGTGTGGTGAGCAGTTGCTTCTTTAACCTGAACAGTGCTGAAACCAACGAGGACATTCAATCGATTGCTCGTGAATTGAGTCCAAAATTGAC
>DJCX01000085.1:0-2602 GCA_002430755.1 Flavobacteriales bacterium UBA5939
TGGAACCTGTGGCGGAATTGGTCCCTATTGAGAACAAGGAAGCTTTTATCGAGGCGATAGAAACCGGGTTAAAAGGCCAAAAAAAATCCCAAGTGCCGTTTAAAAACTTCACTTGGGACGTTATCGTTAGTCGAATCGTAAGCGCTTATCGCTGATTCGCCATTTCTTTCTCGAAAGTTTCTTTGAACTTTTCGTAGTTGTAATCAACCATGATCTTCTCGTTTTTAGAGAGCGCCTTGTAATAATTCTTTACGATTTTATCTCCGTCGAGCTCAATGGCAATGTAGTACTTGAACTTGTCGGTTTTCTCCACCTTCATTAGGCGGTCACAAACTACGAGTACACCACTTAACTCTTGGTCAATCACTGTGCGAGCATTTTCTTCAAAACGCTCCAATACCTCTTCTACATTGTTGACCTCCATGCTCTTCACGTAGTTGTCACCAACAACCTTCATCGTGGTGCTAATCATACCTGCAAGGTCAGTTTTGGCATTGCTCATGGCTTTCTTCTTGGCCACGTTCATATCCATACTCTCACCAAAGCTGTAAACACGGAAGGTCTTGCGGTCGCTCTTGAATTCAGAACACGGCAATACTAGTTCAGTTTCGCCTTTCGGCGCTTTTGTTTTTGAACCACAGCTTGACAACATCAAACCAGTAGCGGCTAGGGCGATAAGTAATACTCTTGCTTTCATAACAATACTTTTTAAGGTGTAAGGAAGGTACGGAACCTCAAGGTGTTTATTCCAAAGGCCGTGCCAAAATTTCTACCACTTGCCGCGGTCGACCAATTTCTCTCGCTCCTCCTCAAAGAAATTCAAGCACTTTTCCACTTGCTTATCGATGTTTTTGATGCGGTGTACGGTGTGGCAGATGGTACGTTTTCTTCCGTCAGTGAGTTTACTCCAAACGCGAGCGACAATCTCGTCTTGCTCAATGAGAACCTCCACAACTTCAGGGATATCTACCCCCAAGGGATTTGGATCCAAATAAATGACGACTGAAATGGCTTGGCCTTGTTCATAGGTATGTCCATTAAGCTTTGTCTTGCCTATCATTGAGAAGTACTTCCCACCGCCATAGCTTTGGATACCTGCTTGAACTTGTATGTTTCCATCGTCGATGTCCAGGATGATGCGTGTCTTACTCTTCTTAGGAAAAGTATCTACCAGCGCTTTGTCATAGAGTACGCATCGGTAGCCGCCGCGCATCGGATCGAGCATCTCTAGATAAGTATTAAAACGAGCCAATTCCTCCATTACCAAGGCGATGTAAAAGCGGTGTCCTCCAAAAACTGCGGGTCGCTTAAGGTGGTCATAAAGTTAATCAAACCTTGCTTCTGCGCCTCGGACCAATTACGACCTACACCGGCAGCCTTCATATTTGGATCGAGAGTCGGAGAAGGATGACCGCCCATGTTGTAAAATTCAACCACTTCAGCGAGGGTTTGGAATCGTCCATCGTGCATGTAGGGGAATGAATATTCTACGTTGCGCAGCGAAGGCACCTTGAATTTACCTCTATCGTTAGGATTACCGGTTACACCCTCACGCCCATCTCCTACTTCATGCGTACTGTCAAGGCCATTGTTAGAGAACTGCAACAACCCAAAAGCCCCCATCTGGTAGCCGGATGTAGCAGCACCATGGCAGTGAAAGCAATCCCCCTGTTCGTTATTGAAAATGTCAAAGCCTAACTGTTCACTCGGGGTAAACTGGTAGTTGCCTTCAACGTATTGATCAAATTTCGACGTCCCACTGATGATCGTACGTATGTATTGAGCTAAGGCCTTTGCAATCCCGTCCTCTGTTATTTCTTCCGACCCATATGCTTTATCGAACAGCTCAAGGTATGTGGCGTCTTGTTCGAGCTTTTCGATGATGCTTGCAAAATCTGCATGCATCTCGATAGGATTTAAAATAGGGTCTTTGACTTGGTCTTCGAGAGTAGATGTTCTTCCGTCCCAGAAATACAGCTGCTGCCATGCAATGTTAGAGAGGACCATAGCATTCACATCGCCCTGCAGGCCATCTATTCCCGTGCTGAATCTAAACGGCTCGGCAAAATTGCTCTCCTGCATGTGGCAACTGTTACAGCTCTGAGAATTATCGCCCGAAAGTCGCTCGTCAAAGAACAGATGTCGACCCAAACGCACCCCTTCTTCTGTCATTTCGTTTGAAGGTGGAATGGCTGGCGCTGGAAAATGGCTCGGATAATTTAGGGTATAGGGTGTGGGTTCGTGTTTCGACCGAAATCGATCACAGCCTTGAACAATCAAAGCGCTCAACAACACTATCCATACCTTACTCTTCACTTTCTTTTTCCCAGTTGCTTGTTGTGGTATAACTCTCAAACTTACGGATCACCTCCGCCATGTCTTCAGGTATAACAGTTTCAAATTCCATCAGTTCACCGGTTGCAGGATGCACAAAGCCGAGCTTTTTTGCATGGAGGGCATGTCGCGGACACGCTTTAAAGCAATTTGTAATGAACTGCTTGTACTTCGAGAAGGCAGTGCCTTTCAAAATCTTATCACCTCCATAGCGCTCGTCATTGAAAAGCGGATGTCCCAAATAGCGCATATGTGCACGAATTTGGTG
>DJCX01000085.1:2749-15571 GCA_002430755.1 Flavobacteriales bacterium UBA5939
GCACGCTTTAAAACAATTTGTAATAAACTGCTTGTACTTCGAGAAGGCCGTGCCTTTCAAAATCTTATCACCTCCATAGCGCTCGTCATTGAAAAGCGGATGTCCCAAATAGCGCATATGTGCACGAATTTGGTGTGTACGTCCAGTCTCCAATCGGCAACTGATTAAAGTTACATAACCAAAACGCTGCAGCACCTTGTAATGAGTAACCGCATGCTTTCCTTCAGAGCCGTCAGGGAAAACAGCCATCTGCAGTCGGTCTTTCACACTGCGACCAATGTGGCCTTCAATCGTACCTTCTTCCTCTTCGACGTTTCCCCAAACTAAGGCAACATATTCCCGAGAGGTCGTACGGTCAAAAAACTGCTTTGCCAAATGCGCCATGCCCAGCTCTGAAGCTGCGGCAACCATGACGCCCGAGGTGTTTTTATCTAACCTGTGCACTAATCCAGGACGCTCCTCACCTTGCTTACCTACCGGTAGATTCTCTGCTAGATGAGCGAGACCGTGTACCAAGGTACCGTTGTAATTGCCGTGACCTGGATGGCAGACCAAACCCGGCTGCTTATTGATCACAATAACGTGCTCGTCGCGGTAAAGAATATCGAGATCCAATTCTTGAGGCACAATCGTAGAATCTCTTGGCGGTTCATTTAAGACCACCTCAACGGTATCCCCTGCCTTGACTTTATAATTGCTCTTAACGGGGTTTCCATTGACATGAACGGCCTTTGCTTCCGCTGCCTTCTGAATGCGCGAACGGCTGGTATCGAACAAAAAATTCGTCAGAAACTTATCGACACGCAATGGTCCCTGTCCTGCGTCGGCTACAAACCTGTGGTGTACGTATAGTTCGTCTTTTTCTTCTTGCTCACTCATCAGGACCGTATTTTAAAGCTTAATCCATTTGACCTGAGCAATACCCTGCGCAGTTCGAAGAGATAAAATATATAAACCAGCATCAAGGTGATGCAGCTCGAGCTGCTCATATCCCTCAACACGACCAGTTGCAACCGTAGCACCGGTGAGGGTCCTTAAAACATAGTGCGCCGAAGGCGACTCTATACTCAAGCTGCCAGAAGAAGGATTGGGATATACCTTGAAATCTTGGGCCAATTCCTCCACGACCATATCCGTTGGGGAATAACGGAAGTACGGTCGCATCATTGCAACACCAGGCTCTAAACTCTGGTACCAATTAAATCCGTCCCCGTAATATCTCGGCATTCCGGAAGGTAAAGTACGTTGCTGATCTAAACCTAAATACATGGGGTTCGAAGAGGTACAGATGTATCCTATCCAAACTTCAGCAAATGCATTTAAACTAATGCTTGAGTCCAACTCGTAAGGCATCATATCGCCGCGGTAATAACCCGTGGACGGGCTGTACAAACTATCACTCATGTACAAGATATTTCCTGGGCCATCCCCACTATCCGCCGGTGCCCAAACGGCCATTCTAAAGGTACTGGTGTACGCTTCGCCAGCATCGACGAAGTTAAAATACATCCCCTTGAGAGTATCGGAGCCGCCAAGTCCTCCTACCTTAAATTTTTGTGCTACTCGGCCGCCAATTACATTCTGAACAGCATATGCACGCTCGGCACTGCCATCGTCCAAAGCCAAGTAGTTATCTAGGGTCAATTCACCTCGTACGGTATCGTTGGAACGGAAACCTGCCGCCGAACCGTCAAACCACACCTTGGTGGAGACGGTAGTTGGGCCGCTAAATGAAGTCATTGCTGCAGAGGGAACGCTAACAGTGAACGTCTGATCTTGGTTGTGCTGAGTATTTGTGATTACCGGCACGGCAGTAGTTTGTTGAACTAGAGTACCGTTTTCTTCCCAGCGGAATTGGCCAAGGTTCAAACTCCACCCTCCAGAAGGTACAGCACCGTTTCTGCGGTAAGTAAACTCCAATGTAGAGGGACGATTTGCCACACTGCTGGCATTGCTTACCCACCAGGGCCAGCTCGTATAGGCTCCAGACCCAATAATAAGCGGATGCGCGCGAGCGATCGCTGGTTCTGTAATGATGGTATCTGCTGGATTGCGGTCTTTATCCAATTGCACGTAGTCAATATTCCATATATCGTAGGCACCGGCACGCGCTCCATAAGCTGCAAATCGGAAGCGGAAACCTTTTTGCAAATAATTGGCGCCTTGAACAGGAAGAATAACGGAAGAGAACGGGCTAGATGTACTAGAGCCTTTCTGCCCCCAGACCTGAGTCCAATCAGAAGTCACTGGCGACCAATATTCAACGACAATACTATCAGCGTTAGACGGTAATTCGCCGCGACCGCCCTCTTGCAACTGAAAACTGAGGTATACATTAGATAGGCCTTGTAAATCCAGGTAGGCCGACGTTAATACATCTGCCAAGGAATCTGAACCTAGTGCATTCTCTTTGTAAGCAAAACCATATTCATTGAGCCCATCGAAACTCGCAACTCCGAGAGAATTCTGGAACAGAGCCATTTCGTCGTTTACCCAAACCTTTGCATCCTGCCATAGCGCTGAAGACGGCTTGTCCGACGGGTAAGAAAAATCGTCCGTAAACGGAGGCACTAAGGTATCTGTACTCTCCGCGGACCATGAAACTACAGGAGCATTCGACAGCACAGCAGTAATTTCTTGAACCTGCGCCGAAGCGACAACCGCAGCAAGACTGATAAAAAATGTAAAACGGAATCTAGAATTCAGCATCTAGCGTATCGATAATTTCAGGTTGTGGGAGGAGTGTTGAATCGGACACTAGCCAAAGGTCAACAGCACTACCGGCTTTGACTTCAAGGTCTTCTTCGTAAGCCGGGGACGATTTGAGCACAAAAGCACCTAACGTATCCTCAGTAACGGATTGGTAAATCACAGCACCAACGTTTAAACTAGAGTAACTTAGCTTTTCCCGTGCCTCGCTGAATGTCATACCAACGAGATTCGGCAGGTAAACTAATGCACCGTCCAATCCAGCACTAACAAAGATTGTGAAGCGGCTTCCCGTTTCATACAACTTCTGCTCATCGGCGAGGCTATCATTTTCGTCAACTACCCTTAACACTAAATCGTGACTGAGATCAGGCACCGCAATAATGCTATCGATGATAAATCCCTTGGTCTTAAATTTTGAGGTCACATAACTGACCAACTGGTCCTTGTAATTAGGTAACGGGTACTTTGGCAATCGTGCAGGGTTGGTCGATAGTAGAATTTTACGACCCAATTTTACCGTCGCATATTCCTTGGGGAAGGATTCGATGATTGCACCCTCGGGTACACCCGGGGCATAATGCGTACTATCTATGACCTCGTACCCAAGTCCTAGTGAATCTAATTGAGCTGCAGCGTCCTCGAGTTGCAGCATCTTAAGATTGGGAATCTCAACGGTATGGCCGTGCATAGTGGTGCTACTCAACCACCACAAACTTCCGAATACACTAACCACAACCACTGCTCCGGCAATAACTGCCGTTTTCACGAAGGAGCGAGAAAATAGAAATCTAAGCCATTGCTTCATGGTGTAAAGATACTTTATTCATACCCTCTAATCATTAGGGTTCTGCATTACATTTACAACAATGGAAAACGAGCAAAAATTGATTGGCGTATTGGCCGGCGGATATTCTTCTGAACGGGCCATTAGTTTAGCTTCAGGAAAGACTGCTTATGAGGCTTTCCTCAAAGCCGGTTACACTACAGTGTTCATAGAACTTGATCGGGAAGGCTTCAAAGTAGACGGTCAATTGGTCAAAATCTCAGACCTCGGTTTGGCCTATGTATTCAATGCTGTTCATGGCACTCCAGGAGAAGACGGTCACATTTCCGGTATGCTCGAAGTTTTTGGAATCCCACACAGCACATGCGATACGTTTACGAGTTCCCTTACTTTTTCCAAATTCCAATGCAACACCATTTTACGGGCCCATGGTATCGATGTACCGAGAGGGGAAAGCTTTTTTGAAGAACCGCAAAGTGAACTATTCAATGATTGGCAATACCCATTATTCGTCAAACCCAATCGTTCCGGATCGAGCTTTGGTGTAAGCCGCATTGAAACTCCGGAAGGATTTTCTACAGCCTTTAAAGAGGCCCAAAAAGAAGACAAAGAGGTGATTGTTGAAGAAGGCATCACTGGTGTGGAAGTAGGCTGCGGAGTGTTGCGAGCGAGCTATGACTTTGCTTCGAATCGGGAGTTGGACGAATCGGTCACCCAAAGTATTGCGATCACCGAAATCGTCCCCACGGAAAGCACCTTCTTTGATTACCAGGCGAAATACGATGGGAAATCGCAAGAAATAACACCGGCTAGAATTCCTACTGAAACTACTGCTGCCATAGAGCAAATCTCCATTAGAACGTACGATTTATTAGGTCTTAAAGGCATCGTCCGAATGGACTTTATCATTGACAAAGAACGCGGACCTGTGCTCATAGAAGTAAATAGTATCCCTGGACTCAGCCCTGCATCCATTGTGCCTCAACAATTGGCCTATAGAGGGTGGCAACTCCACCACGTGCTAAGTGTTCTCGCAGAAGAACATATTGCGTAACTTTATCCCATGAGCAAACGTATTGCATTATTTCCAGGATCCTTTGATCCTATCACATTGGGCCATCTCGATATTATCGAGCGTGCGCTTCCCTTATTTGATGAAATCCAAATAGCCGTTGGAACTAATAGTGCAAAACAGTATCTATTCCCTCTTGAACAACGCGTCGCTTGGATTGAAGAAACCTTTGCCAATGAACCTAAGGTTAAGGTCATTACCTACGAAGGGCTTACCGTTGACTTTGCCCGGAAACAAGGGGTCAACTTCCTGCTGCGTGGATTGCGCAATCCTGCAGATTTCGAATTTGAAAAGGCCATCGCTCAAGCAAATAGAGAAATGGTGCCGGATCTAGAAACAGTATTCCTTCTGACCAGTGCACGTTATGCCTACATCAGTTCAAGCATTGTACGTGAAGTATACAACCACGGTGGTGATTTCGCCGGATTCGTTCCCGATGCCGTTAAGCCGTAACTTCTTCTGAGGCGAACTCTGTGAAAACAGCTTTCAGGCTATTGTAAGAAGGCATCTTGGCCAATTTTTTTCTCAGTTTTTTTGGAGAGGCCCAATACACGTCAGTAATTCCTTCCTCTTTTTGAGGCTTCAATTTTTTCGTGTGCTCCGTATACATGGGATACCAGTAGGTTGTTTTAATGGCAAACCCACCTTTCACAGTGTAACAATGTACTGTTTTCGTTGGTGCACCTGTTATTTTCAGACCTTTAACCTTGCACTCCTCTTCCACCTCGCGAACGGCGCAATCTTCGATCTTTTCATGAAACTCCAGCTTGCCCTTTGGCATGTCCAACTTGCCGTTGCGTTCGATGATGAGTAACTGGCCTTTGTCATTTTTAACCCATCCACCGGCTGCAATAACACATTTGTGCAACGTCATAAACAACGACCAAAACGGATGGTCTATACCGATACTCAAATCTACATTTAGAGTGTTGTCTTGAAGGTCTTTCAAAAAGGCTTTAACCTTTCTCTTGGTGGATAATCTGTTGATAATCTCAGGGGCTTCTCCCCCAGGAACAGGAATCAAAACAGAGCCTTTAATGAAAACTTTGGTGTAATTTTGCAGCATGATACAGAACAAAGAAGCAGCCCTGAAGACCGCCGAAAGTCTTTTACAAATTAAGGCGATTAAATTACAACCAGATAACCCATTTACTTGGGCTAGTGGATGGAAAAGTCCTATCTACTGTGATAACCGCTTGACATTAAGTTTTCCAGCTATTCGAAATTATCTAAAAATCGAATTCGCCAAACAAATTGAAGAAGTTTATGGAAAGCCTGATTACATCGCTGGAGTAGCTACAGGTGCGATTGCTATCGGTGCACTCGTTGCTGACTTCATGGGCGTTCCATTCATCTATGTTCGTGATAAAGCCAAAGGCCACGGACGCCAAAATCAGGTAGAAGGCTTTTTCGAACCGGGCTCTAATGTGGTGGTCATTGAAGATTTAATCTCTACCGGAGGCTCTTCGCTAAAAGCTGTCGCTGCCCTCAAAGAAGCTGGAGCACGCGTTTTAGGAATGATGGCCATATTCACTTACGGCTTCCCTGTAGCCCTCGAGAATTTCGAAGAGGCCGGTGTTCGCTTGAACACCCTTAGCGATTACCACCATTTATTGGAACAAGCTGTTCACAGTGGTGCAATTTCGCTCGAAACAAGGGATCTATTATCTGAATGGCGTAAAGACCCTTCTGTCTGGGGTAAATAGAGAGCGCTTAGGACATCCCATTCGGGTCAACCCAACGTATACTATCAAGGTCAAACGCTTGCGTTTGGCCTTTTTTTGTTTGCAATAACACCCTGCCTAAATCATCTACGCCGGCGACCACCGCTTCAAGCATTTCGCCTTTATCGGTGGCATACTTCTCCAATTGTGTTCTACCCCACAGGATTTCCTGGTATCGCTTGTCTAAGAGTTTGATATTATCCACCCAAGTCACCGCGGCATCCATCGCTTTTAGGATTTCATCGATCACCTCCTCAGAAGTGATATCCAACCCCAATTCCTCCAAGCTAATGGCGCGAGGTAATTGAATTTGGCTGTATTTCACGTTAATACCGATGCCAATGATCGAGGACGCAATTCGACCGCCCTCCCATCGATTTTCTATGAGCATGCCACCTAATTTCTTCGTACCGACCATCATGTCGTTAGGCCATTTGTATTGTACTATTTTAGGCAAAGTGGTGGCCAAAACGTGACACATCCATTTATTCACGAGAAAACTCTCCTTCACAGCATTTGGCCATCGAACATAAACAGAGAACAACGCCGATTTTCCAGGTTCGTCCTGCCAAACTGACACGCCTCTACCCTTGCCCTTTTTCTGGGTGCTGGCAACCACCGTCACCAAGTGTTCTAAGGCAGTATTCTCCTGCAACAAACGCTTCAATTCAGATTGCGTAGAATCTAGCTGTGAATGACGGAGAATGCGGTACTTTTGTGACATTATGCCTATTTAGAATGAGCCTCACGAAGATGGCATATGTTTTGGTAATTTACTGACATAAATATTCATTAATGCAATTACAACCTCAAGCTTCGTCCGAACTACTTCAAAAATTTGTTGTTGAAGGGTTACAAGAGATTAAAGGCGGAAACATCACCATACTTGATTTAAGAGAAATCGATAACGCAGTAACGGACTTCTTCATTATTGCTGAAGGTAACTCTAACACTCAGGTAAATGCACTTTCAGACAGCGTTCACAAGAGCGTTCGAGAAAATGTTGGCGATCGCCCTTGGCACATTGAAGGAAAAGAGAATGCAGAGTGGGTACTTATGGACTATGTAAATGTCGTAGTACACATTTTCCAAAAAGGCATCCGAGAGTTCTATGACCTGGAAAGCCTTTGGGGTGATGCACCTACAACAACCTTAGAAAACCTATAACAGCCGTATGTCGGAAAAAGGAAATCAAAATCAAATTGACAAGCTGAAAAAGCAGTTTGCCAAGAATAACAATCAGGGCAAAAAGCCAAACGGCCCGAAGCGATCAGGATTCAGTTTCTATTGGGTCTACGCCATCATCTTCGCTCTATTTATAGGGATGCAGATATTCAGCGCCATGAGCTTCCGTGCTAAGAATTCAAACTTTAGAGACTTTGAGCAGAAACTTGAGCTTGGTGATGTTGAACGCGTAAACATCGTTAACGAAAAAACCATTCAGGTCTTTATCAAAGAGGAGCGCTTATTAGAAAACGAGCGTTACGAAGAGGTCAGAAACAGCAACCTTAGCGATGCAGTCAATCCAGGCCCACATTATGTCTTCGAAATGCCAGCGACGGCCTTCGAAGACCGATTAAAAGACTATTACGAAGACCGCTCTTCAGAGGAACCAATCGCGGTGAATTATGAAACGCAAGAGAACTTTGTCGGGGACATTATTTCTTGGGTTTTGCCGCTCGTGCTAATGATTGCCGTGTGGCTCTTCATCATGCGTCGCATGTCCGGTGGCGGTGGTGCCCCAGGTGGCGGTGGTGGATCGCAAATTTTTAACATCGGAAAGTCACGGGCCAAAGTGTTTGACAAAGACACAGAGGTGAAGACCACCTTCAATGAAGTGGCTGGAATGACCGGAGCCAAAGAAGAGGTTCTAGAAATTGTGGACTTCTTAAAGAATCCAAAAAAATATACAGAACTTGGAGGACGTATTCCGAAGGGTGTGATGCTTTCAGGCCCTCCGGGGACTGGTAAAACCTTGTTGGCAAAAGCAGTTGCCGGAGAAGCCAAGGTGCCGTTCTTCTCACTTTCAGGTTCTGACTTCGTGGAGATGTTTGTAGGTGTGGGTGCATCGCGCGTCCGCGACCTATTCAAACAAGCCAAAGAGAAATCACCGTGTATCATCTTTATCGATGAGATTGATGCCATCGGTCGTGCACGTGGAAAGAACAATTTCACAGGCGGCAACGACGAACGTGAGAACACCTTGAACCAGCTTCTAACTGAGATGGATGGTTTTGGCACCAACGAACACGTTATTGTAATGGCCGCTACTAACCGTGCAGACATCTTAGACCGAGCACTCATGCGTGCCGGACGTTTTGACAGAATCATCTATGTAGATCTACCCGAGCTTAACGAACGTGAAGCCATCTTCGGCGTGCATTTGAAGGGCATTAAAACCAATGATTCTGTGGATGTTGCATTGATTTCAAAGCAGACTCCAGGATTCTCTGGGGCGGATATAGCCAACGTTTGTAACGAGGCGGCTCTTATCGCAGCACGTAAGGACAAAGACTTTGTAGACAAGCAAGACTTCAATGATGCCATTGACCGTATTGTGGGAGGCTTGGAGAAGAAAACGAAGATTATCACACCGGAAGAAAAGAAGGTCATTGCTTACCACGAGGCAGGTCACGCTGCTGTAAGTTGGCTGCTTGAATATGCTGCGCCATTGGTAAAGGTGACTATTGTTCCAAGAGGGCGCTCGCTAGGTGCTGCATGGTACCTTCCAGAGGAGCGTCAGATCACAACTGCTGAGCAGATGCAAGATGAAATGTGTGCCACAATGGGTGGGCGTGCAGCAGAAAAAGTGGTTTTTGATAAAATCTCTACCGGTGCATTGAGTGATCTTGAAAAAGTAACTAAACAAGCGAGAGCTATGGTTACTATCTACGGTTTGAACGACAAATTGGGTAACATTACCTACTATGACAGTCAGGGTCAGAATGAATACGCGATGGATAAACCGTATTCTCAAGAAACGGCTGTAGTCATTGATGCTGAGATATCTAAAATTATTGAAGCAGAGTACGATCGTGCCATTGACCTTCTTTCCAATAATAGAGAGAAGCTTGACGCTTTAGCTAACCTCCTTTTAGAAAAAGAGGTCATCTTCAAGGAGAATGTTGAGGAAATCTTCGGTAAACGCCCATGGGATAAGGAGGAGACGGAAGATACTTCTGCTGAAGTCGTCGAGGCGACCGAACCAACAGAGGCTCCAGCCACTGAAGAAGCACCGAAAGAAGCCGAGTAATCGGATTGAAATTTGAAGTAAACCCACCGCCGCTGGCGGTGGGTTTTTTGTTAATAGCCATTCGAAAAAAGACTTCGGTGCTTTAGTGCTGCTTTGCTACCTTTGAGTAACACTCACAAAACATGTCTAGGAAAGGTTTCTTTTCAAAATTGGTTTCTTCACTTAAGAATTCTGAACCCGCAGATCAACCTGCGGAGGGGAAATTTGCCCCCGAAGAAAAACTTCCGCTTGACGAAAAGTTTGTATCTCAATTCCATGAAGGTGGCGGCCATTTCATCTATTGCGCCAATGAAGGTGATGCGCTCGCAGGCCTGGAACAATACGCTGCTGAACACAGCTGGCCGGGCCTCTACATAAGTGATGAAGGCATACGCAACTTTGAGAACAAATTAGGCTTGAAAATCACCTTCAATAATGACGGCCAAATGCCCGCAGTAGTGAGTGGTTGTGAGGCGTTGATTGCTTTTAATGGAGGAATCATGGTACACAACCACCATACAGGGGGGAGAAAGCTGTCAGATTTACCCGAGCATCACGTAATCATCGCCTACACTTCGCAGATAGTTGCAAACCTGCGCGACGGGATGACCTCCATCAACCTTAAATATCGCGAAAACCGCCCAGGCAATATTGCCGTAATACGTGCGCCATTGGATCAAAATGTTCAGATGGCTTCTGCAGATCCTAACAAGGACAGAAATGTATTCTTAGTGCTAATCGAAGACGAGGTATAACATGGGAAAACGTACACTATGGGGTGGTGTCTATGCAGGTGTGCTAATCGGCATATTTGGTTTTACAGCATTCGCTCCAATTGCTTTAGCGCTGTTCACAATACTCTTATTGAATGAATTGGCTACTATTCAGAAAATGGAAAGTAGATTTCCCCTGCTGGTTTTATCATCAATACTGCTTGGGCTAGGTGTGTTTCAAGGATTCGGTGGGCCCCAAGAAATTGTGGCTTCAAGCATCCTATTGTCGACCCTTCTTTCCTTCACACTACTTCGTGCTAAGGAACCGGCTGTGGAGATAAGACGAGGTCTATTCGCCATTGCCTACGTGTGGGTACCACTTACCTATACCATTCAGTGCGCCAGCGAACTGCCCTTGATCATCTTGTTCATTTTTGTAATGATCTGGTCGTCTGATAGCATGGCGTACCTCTTTGGCCGCTTCTTTGGAAAACGCCCAATAGCACCGACATTGAGTCCAAAGAAAACCATCGAAGGGATGGTCGGAGGAGTGATAGGCACTCTAGTTATTGGCGTGGTTGCCAACCAGTATTGGGAGCTGATGCCCACACACATTGCAGCATCACTTGCCCTAAGTATCAGTATCACTGCACCTTTGGGCGACCTTGTTGCCTCTGCCATTAAAAGAGACGCAGGCGTTAAGGATTCAGGAGTATTTTTACCGGGTCACGGCGGGGCGTTGGACCGCCTCGATAGCTTCATTACAGCAGCACCCGTTGCACTTATTTTATACCAGTATTTATCATGATTATTCACAAGGAAGGAAAAGGAACATTAGGACTTGTTTTCATCGTCTTATTTGCAGTAAACGCTCTTGTTCAATGGGCAACTGAAAACTCCATTGCTCAGGGTATTGCCTTGGCAGTAAGCGTTGTACTCTATGTCATTGTTCTACAGTTTTTCCGCAATCCAAAGCGCACCGTACAAGTAAATCCTAATGGACTTATCTGTCCTGCCGACGGTAAAGTAGTGACCATTGAAGAAGTATACGAGGAAGAGGTACTTCAAGCAAAATGTATTCAGATGTCGATTTTCATGTCGCCATTCAATGTCCATGTAAACAGATACCCTCTGGGTGGAAAAGTAACTGCAGCTGTGCACCATAAAGGAAAGTTTTTGGTAGCGTGGCACCCGAAGAGTTCTACCTTAAATGAGCGTACTACTGTAGCAGTAGAAAATAAGATCTGGGGCACGGTTGTCTTCAGACAAATTGCAGGTGCTGTGGCGCGTCGCATCGTGATGTATGCCAAGCCAGGCGATATGGCCGCTCAAGGTTCAGAATTTGGCTTCATCAAGTTTGGATCGCGTGTGGACGTTTTCCTACCGCTTGACAGTAAAATCTTGGTGAAGGAAGGCGATGTGGTGAAGGGTGCTAAAACCGTTCTCGCCGAGCGCTCGTAATTACTTCTGAAGGTCTTTCACCCAGCCCAGAACACGTTGAAATTGCTCTTCGCGAGTGATTGAGCTGTTGTCTAAGGTCACGGCATCATCTGCTGCAATTAGCGGTGAATCTGCGCGTTCCATATCGGCCTTATCTCTGCTCTTGAGATTTTCTAAGACGTCTTGTAGCGAATGAATTTGACCTTTGGCGTCTAACTCTGCCTTTCGTCTATTGGCGCGCACTTCGTCGGAAGCGGTCATGAAAATCTTTAATTCCGCATTGGGGAAAACCACAGTTCCGATATCACGCCCGTCCATCACCACGCCACCGTTTTCACCCATGGCTTGCTGAAGCGCTACGAGATGTCGACGAACAGGAACGAGTTTAGCAACATGACTAACCACATTACTCACTTCCATGGTACGAATGGCTTCTTCTACCACTTCTCCTTTCAGAAGGGTTGTATTTACACCATTTTGGTCCAATTCAAAATCAATCACCAAACCTTCTAGATGTGCATTAATCTTCGAAGCTTGAGCCCCTGACTCTTTACTCACCCATCCGTTTCTTAGGGCATTTAAGGCAACAGCACGATACATGGCACCGCTATCTACATAAACATAGCCCAAAGCTTTTGCCAACTGCTTTGCAAGTGTGCTCTTCCCTGTAGAGCTGTGACCGTCGATGGCTATGGTGAGTGGTTTCATGGGCCGCTATAGGATCATAATTGGATGCCCAAAGATAGGGTATTCATACGCCCCGCCACGCTTCTTAGCTCATTTGCATAGTGCAAATTGAACTTGTCGAAATACATACCTGCACCTACTGTAAATCCTCCTGAAGTACGTCGAGTTGGCAATGCCATTTCGTACTGACGTCTAAAGCTATAACCCATCATCAGATGCGTCCTGCGGGTAGGTAAGAATTCTATAGAGCCGTTTAAATGGCGCAGGGCGAGGTTCAAATACGATTGAGGATTTAGCTTTTCTTCACCGGTGATAGGGTCAATCACTATGTTATTCGGATCATCATACCCCAAATTCGGTCGTTGAATCTGGTCGACAACGAAGGTCCATCTAAACGGCGCATATTTCAATTTATCTCCAACAGCGACGAGCAGATTTAGTGGTAGAGCTTCTCTTTG
>DJCX01000085.1:15896-25617 GCA_002430755.1 Flavobacteriales bacterium UBA5939
GGTGAATTTTCAAAGCGACGCATAGCTACTAAATCGGATGCTAATGCCCAACTCTGATAACTTTCATAAGTGCCCGAGACCAATTTAAAATTGGCCCCTACTTCCCATCCTTGAAATGCGAATAATGAAGTCCCGACAGACATTGCTAAATCGCCGGCAGTAAAGGTTCCTAGTGAGTTACCCCAAGTGTCCGTAGCATTGAATTCACCGTAGCTGATATTCTGTACTCCCAACATAAAGGCATGCCCGTAAATCTTGCATCCAAAGGAAGACTGAAGGAGCTGTATCCCTTCGCCTAAAGCGCCATAGCTGACCTCGAGATCATACAATGTGCTATCGTTCAGTAACAATGGATTTTGTAATGCGTAGGCACCAACTGCCGCTGGATTCAGATAGGCAGTATTCGCCAATGCAGAGCTTCCGGCAAAAACACTTCTGTCTAAAAAAGAAAATAAAGACGACCCCCCACTCTGAGCGACAAGGCTCAGTGGAAAGGCAAATGCTATGAGTATTCTTTGGATCAACCGTTCTTTTTTGCTGGCTCAAGCTTCTTAGCGCCCTTGACCTTTTGGTCTAAGATAGCCAATTCTAAGACCTCAGACATCTCTTGCACATAATGGAAGGTCATGCCTTTCAGATAGTGTGCCTCGATTTCTTCAATGTCCTTACGGTTCTTATCGCAGAGTAAGATGTTTGTGATTTTAGCACGCTTCGCTGCAAGAATTTTCTCCTTAATACCGCCAACAGGCAAAACCTTTCCACGAAGTGTGATTTCTCCGGTCATGGCGAGTTTTGGTGCCACTTTCTTTTGCGTAAACAGCGAGGTTAATGCAGTTAAAAGCGTCACCCCAGCACTCGGTCCGTCCTTTGGGATGGCACCCTGAGGGACGTGAATGTTGATATCGTATGAGGTGAATAATCGCGAATCTATTCCAAGTTGCTCAGCATTGGATTTGAGGTAAGCAAGCGCGATGGTCGCGCTCTCCTTCATGACATCGCCAAGGTTCCCTGTGATAATCACTTTTCCATTGCCTTTGGCCAAGGAACTTTCTATAAATAAAATATCACCACCTACCGGTGTCCAGGCCAATCCAGTAACTACCCCGGCATGTGCATTACCCTCATAGATATCACGCTCGCGAGAAGGTCCTAGAATCTTCTCGAGCTGCTCTTTAGAAATGCTTGGCACAGCCTCATTACCCATGGCAACGTCTTTGGCTGTTGAGCGGATCAGTTTGGCAACTTTCTTATCTAGGTTTCTCACACCGCTCTCACGTGTGTATCCTTCGACCAATGATTTCAATACTGGCTTCGTAATGGAAAATTGGTCCTTCGTTAAACCATGGTTGTCCAATTGTTTTGGCACTAGGTGCTGTCGAGCAATTTCCACCTTTTCTTCAATGGTGTATCCGGTTACGTCAATGACTTCCATTCGATCGAGCAAAGCGGGTTGAATAGCACCCAAATTATTCGCGGTTGCTATGAAGAATACCTTACTGAGATCATAACCCATCTCGAGGTAGTTGTCGTAGAAGCTATCGTTTTGCTCTGGATCAAGTACCTCTAGCATAGACGAGGACGGATCCCCTCCTGTGCCGTAACTGAGCTTATCAATTTCATCGAGAATGAACACTGGGTCATTTGACCCCGCCTTCTTCATGTTCTGCAAAATACGTCCCGGCATGGCGCCGATGTACGTTTTTCGGTGTCCACGAATCTCAGCCTCATCACGTAAACCACCCAGAGACATCCGAACATACGGTCTACCTAAAGCCTCGGCGATACTCTTCCCTAGAGACGTCTTCCCCACTCCCGGAGGACCTGCAAGACATATGATCGGACTTTTCATATCGCCCTTAAGCTTCAATACTGCCAGATGCTCGAGAATGCGTTCTTTCACTTTCTCCAACCCGTAATGATCCTTATCTAAAACCGCAGTAGCTGCTTTTAAATCTATATCCGACGACCCCTTAGATTCGAAGGGCAAATCCAGCATAAACTCAAGGTAATTGCGCTGAATAGCAAATTCAGGCATCTGTGGATTCAAGCGCTGCAACTTCTTGATTTCCTTGTCAAAACGTTCAGCTGTGCTGTCGTTCCAAGTCTTAGTTTTGGCGCGTTGACGCAACTCCTCAATCTCAGTTTCGCTCGAATTCCCACCAAGTTCCTCCTGGATGGTCTTCATCTGTTGGTGGAGGAAGTACTCCCGCTGTTGCTGATCAAATTCGTGCTTGACCTTGTCTTGAATCTCATTCTTGACCTCAAGCATCTTCAGCTCCAAGTTCAGACCTTCCAGCACTTTGGTGGCCCGATCCTTCAACTCATCCAACGCTAATACCTCTTGCTTCTTGTCAAGGGTCATGCTGCTGTTTGATGCAATAAAGTTCAGCAAGAACGTATTGCTTTTGATATTGTCTAAAGCAGCCTGTGCCTCTGTTGGGATATGAGGGCTGTCCTGAATTAATTGCGCTGCGACATCTTTGATGCTCTCCATTAAAATGTTGAACTCAACATCATCCTCAGCAGGTACAAACTCAGGTAGAAACTCAACCTTCGCCCTATTGAAGGGTTCTGTTTGGGTCCATTCAAGCACTCTAAAACGCTTCTTACCTTGAATAATAATGGTGGTATTGCCATCGGGCATTTTGAAACTCTTGACAATCTGCGCCAAGGTTCCTATCGGAAATACATCAGAGGCTCCGGGATCTTCGTTATCGCCATCGCGCTGCGCAATCATCCCAACATACTTAGGCTCCTCGGTAATGCTGCGAATAAGGCGCAGGCTCTTATCACGACCCGCAGTAATAGGCGCCACAACACCAGGAAAAATTACCGTGTTTCTCAATGGGAGAATGGCGAGTTCTTCGGGCAAATCCGTAGAATTGATCTCTACCTCATCGTCTGAAGTCATCAACGGAATAAATTCCGTGCTTTCGTTAATTATATCGCTAAGTGACAAACTGTCCATAATTCAGTGCAACATCTTCCCGACCGCACTAAAAATGCAGTCAAGGTGTCATTTATAAGTTAAAAAAAGGCCACTCTCTCGAGGGCCCTTTATATGGTTCAAAGGCTGTGCCGAAATCTACTGCTCGAAGAATCCAAGACTCATACCGAGCTTTAACGTCAAACACCCGTCCATGGTATTTCTCACATCAGTATTTGCCTCGAGGTATTCTGCGGTGTAGTTAAATCCTTCAATGTTCGATGCCGCAAATCCGTTGTAGTAAATACCAAAGTTGTAAAACGACTTTAATGATCGGCGAATTCTCCATCCAAAGCCCAAGGTATAACCAACAGTATGACCCGTACCTGGATACAATTCAATCTCCTCTGGATATTGAGCGTTGGTATTTAAGTTAGGCTGGTAGGTTACCGCATTAACACCTGCGTGCAAGAAAGGCGTGTGTGAATGGCGAAGATTATACTTACCAAATGGAATGAAATGGATGTTTGTGAATACACCCATTTGAAGCAGCTCGGTATCTACAACGTAGTCTCTTGTTTCATTGCCGTGAAGATTATCGTGACTGTACACGCTACCAAAATTCACATCTGCGCCTACACTCAGCAAACTGCTAAAGTTGTATTTCAGTTGGGCACCGGCACCAAATTTTGCCTCTTGCGTAAAGGCGCTCAAAGAATTCCCATTTACATCTCCCAAATAGTTCTGAGACATGCCGTAACCGCCTAGCTCTAGGAAAGAGGTTGGGCGTTGAGCCTGTGCGGAAAATGCGAATAGTGCGAATACCGCCGCAATTAGTACTTTATTTTTCATTCAATCTTGTTTTATCCTTCTCTTAAAAAGACCATGTGATCACCCTCGTGACTGTATAGCCTGTAGCCGTCCAAATCAAACGACGCTAACCCAAAAATAGTTTGAATATTCTCTTTAAATATCCATCGGGCCATTAATCCTCTTGCTTGCTTCGAAAAAGCGGATATGGACTTCTGCTCTCCGTTTTTCATTTGCTTAAAATCGACATGAATGGTTGGCATGGTTACCGATTTCCAATCAAATGCCTTGGCATATTCCGTACTGCATAAATTCACAGCAAAACCCGCCTCTTGCTTGTTGAGCCATTTAGTGAGCAACGGTTTCCATAAAGCATATAAATTCTTGTAATCACCCACACTCAATCTGCTTTGCATCTCAAGGCGGTAGGGTACAATATTCATATCTCCATTGACCACACCATATAACCCACTAATTATCGCCAAGGAATTCTTAGCACGCTGTAAAGCGTTTGGTCCAAGTGAATATGCATCAAAGCTCTTGAATGCTTCCCCTGTGTATGCGAATAAGCCCGGCAATCCCTGCGAAGGGTCGATGTATTGCTTTTTATCCAAGGACCAAATGCTCTGGACCGTGGTAAATAATGATTCGCTCACCTTGAACAGCCTTTTCTGTTCCATCTCACTCAACCCTTGAACAGCCGCTACGATGGCTGCTGTCTCTGCCTTGAAGGGGACGGGTGCAGAGCCTACATAGGGGGCGTTTGATGGAAAGGTTCCCATCCCTTTTGAAGGGGATAGTAATACAATCGGGTTATTCATGGTGTCAAAAATAATAGCAAGACCTAACTTTATGGCCTTGGGCATGGCTTTTGTTCTGCACAATATAAGATGGACTCTATGAAAAAAAGTATACTTCTGCTGTTTTCCGCATTGATGTTGGCAAGTTGCCACGGAGCACGCTATCACTACAAGCAGGGAAACCGGTTTGCAGAGGCTCGATCGCTTAAGCGCGCGGTCACTGAATATAAATTTGCACTCGACCGAAAGCCAAATAAAGCGAAGTACCTAGCGGCAATGAATACATACGGTACAGCCCTTTTAGAAGAGCTCTACACAAATTACAGATTTGCTGACGGCAATGATTCTCTTTCGGTCTACAAATTTTTAGAGGCAGAGAAATGGACCAATTATATGAAGCCCTACATCAGCGTAAGTCGCTTTGAAGGGTTTTATACTCGCGATTATTTGGAGCAGCGGGGTCGCTACATGGCTGGAGTATATGAACGTTCGCATGGGTTAATTCGTGCGAAAGATTATGAGCAGGCACAAAAGCGATTGCGGGAGTTAAATGAATTGGACCCAAAGTATAAGGACGTAAAAAGCCTTTTACGATTCAGTGAGGTAGAACCGGTGTATACAAAAGCCCTCGAAGAGTTTGAGCTGGGTAAATACAAGGAGGCGTATTATCGTCTTCAGCCGATGTACAAAAAGTATCCTGATCAAAACGAGCTGAAGCTATTGATGAACGAGGCGTTGGATCGAGGCATGTATCGAATAGGTATTGTGAGTGATCCAAACCTCACAGGTAAAGAAGCAACTATTAGTGCGGCAGTACAATCGAGATTAATTAGCGAGCTGTACCGATTGGGCGACCCGTTTTTGGAGCTCGTGGACCGCACAAATTTCGACCTCATCCAAGAGGAACAAGAGGCCATAGTTCAAGGAACGACTTCTGATGGGGCATTGACGCAAGAACTTTTATCTGCAAATGCCTACCTGAAAGTGGTCGTAAATGTTGCCGATGAGATTGAAGGTGAATTGGAATCGGAAACCAAGAAAGGCTACGAAAGATTCTATGTGAAGACTAAAAATAAAGAGGGCGAAACAGTAATGACGGCTAAGTATAGAAAGGTGACTTACCGCGAATACTGGAAAGAAAATCGTGTGCATTACATCGCAGAACTTGTACTCACGGACCGGGCCACTTCTAAAATTCTTAGTGTTAATAGTTTTGAATTTGACGACGAAGACAAAGCACATTACATCAATTACAGCAATGACCAGCTCTTTCCAGGCTACTGGAAATACCAAAGCCGTGACCATTATTCAGATCGTCCGGAAATCGCTGAATTCAAGCGCAAAGAACTCGCTCGACTTCGGAAGGCATCGAAAAGTGTTAAAAGTCCTGCGACTATGCGTAAGGGTGCCATCAACTATTTTGCACAGAACAGTGCTAAGCATGTACAAACCTTAGATTTGAGGCCATGAGAAAACTACTTCTACTCGCATTAAGCGGCATTTTATTATGGAGTTGTGGTACGCAAAAGGCGACCGTACCTGAATGGATTGGTGCCAAACCTATCGATGCACGCCGCACCTATGTTTATGGAGTAGGCATGTCATATATCAACCCAAACACTGCCTATCAGCAAGCAGCCCGTTCCAATGCATTGGCAGATTTAGCCGGTGAGGTGGAGAGTCAGGTTTTCGACGAAAGTCGTTTACTTCAAAAAGAAGATGTCGGCGGCTTTTCGTCATCGTTCAGTTCTCAAACTCTGACTACCAGTCACATTAAGCTGGAAGGATACGAGCTCGTTGATACCTACTCGGATGAACTTAGATACTACGTTCTCTACAAGCTGGATTTGCCTCAATTTTTAGAAGTGAAAGCCAAAAATGACGCGATAGCGATGGCTTACATCGACGGTAAACTTGAGATTACAGGCGATTCAGACAGACCCGCCAGCAATCGTTTTCAAGCGCTGGCAGATGCACTTCAGAAAGCCTTTGACCGACAACTTCTTAAAGATCCGAAGTTCAAGATTGAACTAAATGCAAAGCTTATCAATGGCTTGAGAAGTATTGAAAGCGATCTCACAGGAAGCATTCTGCTGCCGGAAACTACAAATTACCTAGGGTTGCCGGATCAATTCTCAGCCGTGCTTAGGCTCAGCGAAGAGGGACTGAATACAGCGATTAAATTAACCTCTAGCTCGGGTAATTTTAGTTTTAACAGCGCATTGGGCTCCATACTTTGCGAACACACCGGCCGCGAAAATGCCATCATTTTAGAATGTCCACTAGATTTTAAACGCCTACTTCCACAAAGCAGCCCACTGGTCCACCTTTGGTTGGAGGCCGCGAGTAACTGGAAGATCAGTGAAAGTCTATTCTTTCAGAACACATTGATACAGGTGGCTGCTCCACGAGGACTACAAAATGCCATTTCATCATCTATTTCGAGCACCTTTAACACGAGCAACGAGGCGCCTTTGGTCCTAGAATTCAAAGGAAATGAAACCACTGAACGGAACCTCGGAGACCGAACCAAACACATTATCTCTGGAAGCTTTGTACTTAAAAGTGCGAGCAATACAGTGCTATGGTCCAGTCAGCGACTGATGAAATTCGGAATAAGCACCAACCCATCAGCTGCGAAACAAGCAGCATATGCAGAGTTTGACAAAGACATCCGATTCTTCATTGTTCCGCAAATCGTTCGCAACCTAGGCTACTAATTTCCTATGCGTGCATAGGATTAATGTGTATATTCGGGGTATGAAGCCCGAAAAAACCTTTGATTTCCACATTCGTAAAACTTGGATTCAGATTTCCAAGATGTACAACGAACTGGTATCGGCACAGGGCCTTACGACATCTGTAGGCATGGCTCTTCTCAATATAGACATCAAAGAAGGCATTCGCTCCACTGCGTTGGGTCCTAAAATGGGTATGGAGAGTACCTCCTTAAGCCGGGTATTGAAGTCTATGGAAGCTCAAGGCCTCATCCATAAGGTTTCTGATCCCAACGATAAAAGATCCGTGGTTATTCGACTAACAGATGCTGGCATTTCGAAACGAAACATCGCACGACGGGTTGTTCTCGATTTTAACCAGAGTATCGCGGAAAGGATTGGCGAAAAGCGTACACAGGAGTTTATTCATACTATGACGGAAATTGGCCATATCATCAGTGAACAGAAGTAGTATCTGAGATTTGGTATACATTTTAGTATGCAGCAGTATTGGCTCTACGACTACGAATAGACGTTTTTAAACTGCCTTTTTACCTAAACGAATTCGATAATCCACATCATTCCCTAGGGTTGTTTAGGCGATATTCGAGGTGTTAAAGGCTTCAACAAATGTGCGTTCAAATTTATTTTTACCACTTCATTATCAGTTAATTAGAAATAGTTATCTTTAAAGTACAAGTCTGCAACTTATGCTTGAAGTTTAGGTGTAGGCTTTGTGAAATACCTATACACCGCCAACGAACAATGTCAGAAAACAAACATTGTCCTAAATGCCACAGTAACAGTTATGTGAAGAGTGGTATTATTAAGGGACGTCAACGCTATAAGTGCAAGGATTGTAATTATTACTTTACCGTACAGAAACTCGGTAAGCGTATTGATAATTATTATGTCGTCAAAGCACTTCAACTTTACGTAGAGGGAGTAAGTTTTCGTGAAATCGAAAGAATTCTAGGGGTATCTCACGTTAGTGTCATGAACTGGGTTAAATCCCATGGTATAAAACGACCGCTCACTAGAGAAAATTTAAGACCTAGTTATCAACTTCTCGACCATGAAGAACTGTCAGAATTTACTTCACACCCAGACAATTTAAACGGGCACGGTATGATTATCACCGAGGTGGGTGATAAGTTCATGGTGATTAAATGGAAAAACCAGAAAAAACCGCAACTCGAGCAGTTTTAAATTTCCTTCATATCGTATCTTCTTGGCCATACAGATCAATAAGCTATGAGCCACTACTTCATAAATAGCTTCGACAAATACGAAGAAGCTTACAAAGCCTCCATAGATAACCCTTCTGAATTCTGGGCGGAAATCGCAGGTGATTTCACTTGGCAAAAGCCGTGGGATAAAACACTAGAATGGGAGTTCAATACTCCAAATGTGAAGTGGTTCCAAGGTGGTGTTTTAAACATTACCGAAAACTGTTTGGACCGTCACCTCGAAGAAAGAGGCGATGATATTGCACTTATTTGGGAACCGAATGACCCGAAAGAACAAGAGGTCAGAATGACCTACAAGGAGTTGCACAGAGAAGTGTGTCGCTTTGCCAATGTATTGAAAGCTAAAGGTGTAAAGAAGGGCGACCGCGTAGCGGTGTATATGCCTATGGTACCTGAGTTGACTATTGGAGTGTTGGCGTGTGCTCGGATTGGTGCTGTACACTCTGTAGTATTTGCAGGATTCTCTTCCAATGCCCTTGCCGATCGCATCAACGACAGCCAATGTGTTTGTGTATTAACCTCAGACGGCATGTACCGTGGCGCCAAGGCATTGCCGGTAAAAACCACCGTAGATGAAGCGTTGAAAAACTGTACTTCTGTGGAGAGCGTCATCGTGGTAAAACGCGACGGACGTGAAGTGGAGATGGTAGAAGGCCGTGATCATTGGTATGCAGAGGCTGCAACTGAAGTGAGCGCAGAATGTGCTCCTGAGCCGATGGACGCTGAAGATATGCTCTTCATCCTGTACACTTCTGGATCTACAGGTAAGCCTAAGGGTGTGGTTCACACTTGTGGCGGGTACATGGTCTATGCTGCCTACAGTTTCCAAAATGTCTTCCAATACGAGCGCGGTGATGTGTACTGGTGTACCGCCGACGTGGGTTGGATTACTGGACATAGCTACATTATTTACGGACCGCTGCTAAACGGTGCGACCACGATGATGTTCGAAGGTGTGCCTACCTATCCTGATGCAGGTCGTTTTTGGGACGTCTGCGATAAGTATAAAGTGAACCAATTCTACACTGCACCAACGGCTATCCGTGCTCTTATGGCTATGGGTGACGAATTCGTGAATCGCGCAGATCTGAGCTCGTTAAAGGTCATAGGTTCTGTGGGTGAGCCCATCAATGCAGAGGCATGGCACTGGTACAACGAGAAGGTTGGTCATGGAAAATGTCCAATTGTCGATACGTGGTGGCAAACTGAAACTGGGGG
>DJCX01000018.1:0-1815 GCA_002430755.1 Flavobacteriales bacterium UBA5939
AGAGTACCTAATGCGCTTACGCTTTTTGTGGGCAATGCTATTGCCTCTTGGCCTTTTCAGCCAGACAACGATTGTTTCAATGCCTATCGATGGCTCAACGGATACCACGACAGAATGTTCTGGGATTTTAGTTGACGGCGGAGGTATCAATGGGAACTACACCGCTTACAACAACGGCTATGTAATTATCGATCCACCTGGAAACGATACCGTAACCCTGTCTTTTACAACCTGGAGCCTCTACCACAGCAGTGATTGGATTCAAGTTTGGGACGGCGCAGGAACTTCTGGAACCACTTACATTGGCTACTACTCAGGTACATCAACACTGCCGTCCAGTTTCACAGGGTCGTCAGGTGCGATAACCATTCGTTTCTACTCCAACTACTTTGGAAATGCTGCAGGATTTGTGGCCAATTGGTCGACCTCAGGAAGCACGGTGCCTACTGCAAACTTTACGTACTCTGCACAAACAACGACGTATAACACGCCCATTCAGTTTGTGAACACCTCGTCAAACGGTGGTACTTCTTTTTGGGATTTTGGCGACGGCACCACCAGTACCGACCAAAACCCAAGTCATTCATTTACAACTTCAGGAACCCAAACCATTACACTGGTGGAGTCGAATTGTAACAGTTCAGACACCATCTCAGTCAATATTACCATTGGTTCTGCACCAAACGGAACGTATTCCTCTGATACGATTTCAATCAGCGTTCCTTGTGGAACTACAGCATCTCAAAGTTGGACGGTTTCGAATGCCTCTGGTGCAGGTAACCTATCACTATCTACCAACCTCATTGATACCAATTACGCCTATAATGCCACTTTCGAAGATGGGTCATTAGAGGGCTTTACCCTCAACAGTTCATCCACTGGAGCCATTGCGAATTCTACCTCGGAAGCGTACACGGGATCTCATTCGATGAATGTTACGGGATACATCAATACGAGCTACATGCCGACGACCTCATTCACAGGAACACAAGCGGCAAGTGCTTCTTACGCTACCAAAAGTGGCAATAGCTCGCTTTATAGTGGCTATTTTTGGTTTGAAAGCTCGATTTATTCAGGGCTCAACGGTTCACCATTTGGATACACCTACTGGGGCGGTTCATCACTGCGCGTTTACTACCGTGCTAGCAATGGATATACCTACAACTATATTCATTCCCCGGCCTCTTCTGCGAACGGGTGGGTACACGTGAGTTATGAAAATATAGACTGGACGAATAAGACTTTCGACATCGTATTGGACGGGACTACAGTGGTGACTGGTGCCTCGTTCTATTACTCGGCAGCGAATGATGTTAGTGACTTCAGCGGTTATACTTACACGAGCTCAGCGAATTTCTACGTAGATGATATTCAAGTGGCTGGAGGTAATGCTGTTGATTTAACATATACGCCAACTTCTGCGACCATCGCTGGGGGTAATAACGTAGCTATGAGCTTTACAGCGGATGCCACGAATCTTTACAACGGCACGTATTACTTGGAGCTTGAGTTGATTTCAAATGATACTGCGCTAGATGGATTGAGAATTCCAATCATCCTGGAAGTAACAGGTAGTGGAGTATGGAACATGGTCAATTCGAATTGTACGTCTCTAACTTCGTATTCCGGGACATTGACTGCCGACACACTCGAAATCTACAACAGTGGATGCGATACTTTGGTTGTGAACAGTATCAGTGCGACCTCCACGAGACTGACGACTACAGCGACCAGTTTCATTGTGGCTCCAGACGATACGGTCAACATACCTTACACCTATTCTGCAGCAGTAGCGGGTTCCTACAATGATTCCAT
>DJCX01000018.1:2142-6629 GCA_002430755.1 Flavobacteriales bacterium UBA5939
GTTAGCATTACTGGATGTCCAGATACAGTGAGAGTTCCTTTCTGGATCTATAACGACGGTCAGCAGACTTTAGATTGGGGGACGTATAGCTCTGGTGTAACACTAGACGATGACTTTGAATCTGCCGGGCTTTCTACCTCGCTGTGGAGCGCCAACTATGGAACATATGTGAGCACCAACTGTACGGCTATTGACGGTATCTACAGTTTGGTTTTCTATGGAACGTCCGGGGCTCGCTCTGCAACGACCGTAGGATTGAACTTGCTTCAAGGCGGTACCATTTCATTCGATCTTGAGCAAGGCTCTTGTGAATATGCCGATAGTGGAGAAGGATTGTACTTGCAATACAGTACTAACGGATATACTTGGTATACGATACAATACTTCTATCCGTCTTCGACTTACACGACCTACAACTGTACGGCGACCATACCTTCGGGAGCCATGACGGCCAATACACAGATTCGTCTCGCACAACTTAGCAACAGTGGTTCTAGTTACGACAACCTGGTAGTGGACAACTTTAGTATTGATGCTGGCTTGGGACAGAATTTGACTTTTGCGCCGGATACAGGCAATGTGAGTGTGGCCGATTCTGAATTGGTTCAAATCCTCATTTACACAGATAGTCTTCAAGACGGATTCTATTCTTACAATGGCTTTATTTCCTCGAACGATCCGGTAGATAGCCTCGTTTACTTGACCGTAAACCTTACGCTCGACGGGGAATCTGAGACCTACATCAGCCGTAACGCGTGCTACGATTTAGATACCATCGTGAAGGGTGGTACCTACATTGACAGTGTGTTCGTCGAGAACCTCGGTTGTGATAGCCTATACTTTAATTCCCTAACAACCACCGATGCCATTTTCTCAGCATCTGCTGCATACAGCCAAGTAGGTGTAGGAGATAGTGGATGGGTGATCGTTACTATTAGTCCAACATCCATAGGAAGCATAGCAGATACGGTATTTGTAAACACTTCAGATACGATTTGGCCGCTATGTTACACCGGTTACGTGGCAGAAGCACCAAATGCTTGGGTGAACACAAACCCGATATCTTTATCTACGGTCAATTGTGGTGATTCTGTTGGATTCTCATTCCCAGTGGCTAATACAGCGGCAGGAACCAGTTTGAACTGGTCGGTAACCTCCGGTGAGGTACTGAATGTTTTGATGGTGAACTACAACGTTTACCCTTCGTTGCTTTCGAACCTGAACTCGTACCTCGGCACCGTTGGCGATTTAAATATCAAATCTGTGACTACATTGAGTGCAGCCGTTAGTGAGTTAGGATGGGCCGACGTTGTAATTTTCCCATCAATCACGTCAACTCCGTCGTCTACAGATTACACGAACATTGAAGACGACATGGAAACCTTTATCGATGACGGCGGGAAAATGATCATTATTGGTTCAGCATTCGTTTCCGATATCCTCGCGATGGATTTCATTTCAGGATACTACTACGGGAATTACACCAACTACAATCATTATGTGAATACCACATTGAATCATCCGTATACGCAAGGTTTGCCGTCGTTCTTTACCGCTCAAAGTGCGGCAATGAATGCACGTATTACCAATACTGGGACGCAACAATTGGTGTATTACTCGTACTATTCGCACGGTTTGACTGTGAGCCCGATTGGCGATGGTGAATTGATTTACTTCGCCTACAACTGGAACCAGACGTATTCTGAGATTGAGACTATGATGGGCAATATTTTGACCTCGACATTGTCTGATAAATCTACAGGTCTGAATTGGATCACGTTCCCTTCAAAATCGGGAACAACATCTGGCGGTGATACCACTACGGTATATGGTACTGCTTTTTCAGACAGTTTAGATGCTGGCGTACATAATCTCAATATCACGGTAACTACCAATGATCCAACTGGCGGCACCTTTAGTATTCCTGTGACACTGACTGTTAACGGTAAAGGTGAGAGCGATCTAGATGCCGGGTGTGAAGCGTGGGGCAGCTCCTTCCAAAACATGACGCACGTTCGTGATGTAGCAGTGTACAATGTGGGTTGTGATACCTTGACTATTTCAAGCGTTGCTACTGCTGGTTCTGATTTCACGGCATCAGCAACCAATATTGCTATTGCTCCGGCAGATACGGGCTTTGTGCCTGTGAGCCTCTATTCATCGACCATAGGATCTACAAGCGATACGCTTTCGATATACACGGACGCTGATACTGTTTACAAGTGTTTGACAGCAACCATAGTTGGAGCGTCAGATATTGCTGTTTCACCAAACCCGATTAATGTGACGGTGAACAAGTGTAATAGCTTTACAACAGTGCCTTATACCATTACTAATAACGGTAGTGCAGCCTTGACTTATGAGGTAAGCGTTGCTGAGGTATACGATAGTGCTTATACACAGACTTGGTTGTATCCAGCACCGAATTACTCCAACCAGCTGACCTTCTCGTTCAATAACATCATTGATTCGGACACGTTGTTCTACGAGATTATTTTGAATGGTGCGTACAGTACCACCAACCAGTATTATTACCTATACTTGAACAACAGTTACGTCCAGACATTCTACGACAATGATGTAACGGATTACACCGACGATACGATCACTGGCTTCATTACTGGTTACCAATTAACCAATGCTATTACTGCTGGATACTTCGACATCCGATTGTATTCGTACAACTATACTAGTGTGACGGGCCAGACGGCTAGCGTTCGAGTGAAGCAGCGTAAATCTGTGTCATGGGCAGCACCTGTTGGATTGACTACAGGAACGGTAACTGCCGGTAACTCTATATCGAGATCATTATTGGTGACGGTAACCAACCTTGCTTTGGGAACCTATAATACGAGCGTCATCTTTGAAACCAATGATCCTTCCGATCCGTTCTACAGCGTCCCAATGACGGTAAATGTCGTGAGTGAACCAGATATGGATTTGAGTACGAATACCTTGAATTATGGTAATGTATATGATACACAGCCCAAGGTAGATTCTATAGTGGTTGAGAACAATGGTTGTACCGATTTGAGTATTACCAATATCACAAGTAATAATTCACACTTTGTACCGGGTTGGACCACCCAGACTATAGCTGCAGGATCTTCTGCATTATTACCGGTGACCTTTACAGCGACTACACCAGGAACGGAGACAGGTATTTTGACCTTCTCGAACAACGATAGCATTCAATTAGTAACCATGCAGGCGAATGTAATCTTTGCGCCGGTGGCAGATTACCAATACACCGTTCAAAATTCGTGTACTGGTTTAGTAAGCTTCTTGAATGAAAGCACCAACGGTTCTCAGTATTTCTGGGGCTTTGGCGACGGGTTGTTCTCTGCAGCGGTAAATCCATCGCACACCTATGAACGTCCAGGGACCTACACAGTGATGCTCGTCACTACAAATTCTGGAGGCTCAGACACCATCTACAAAACGGTGACCCTGAACGATGTTCTCTACGTTGATTTTGAATTCCCTACCACAGTTCAGGCAGGTCAGGTTGCACAGTTCATAGACTCATCTATGTACCCAGTTTCTTGGCAGTGGTTCTTCGGTGATGGAAATAACAGTACAACGCCGAACCCGCAACATACCTATGCGAATAAGGGAACCTATATCGTAACGCTCTTAGCTCAAAACAGTGCTGGCTGTTCAGGCAGTGAAAACAAGCAAATCGATGTGCTCAGTGGAATAGGTATTGATGAGTCGGCTCCTGAGGACCTTACCATCTATCCAGTACCTACGACTGGTAGGCTGACGGTTGAAACTGCCGCTGAGGTGCAGAGTATATCGTTGTACAACATGACGGGTCAGTTCATTACTGAAGTTCATGGTGAGCGCAGTTTGGATCTAAGCACACTACCTGCGGGAACGTACATGATACGTATAGCAGGAGAATCCTGGATCATCTACCGCAACGTGGAGCTCGTGAAATAGAGCGAAAATTTTAAGACATAAAAAACCCCCGGGGCGCAGCGCGCCTCGGGGGTTTGTTTTTCTATCGATTGGATTTACAATCCGAAGGCTCCTTTAAAGGTATCTACGTAATCAAGCTTTTCCCACGTGAATAATTCCACCTCTGCTTCTAGTACGGTCTGTCCGTCTGCTGAGAGGAATTGCTTGGTAACCACCTCGTTTTTACGTCCCATGTGACCGTATGCAGCAGATTCGCTATACATCGGTTGGCGTAGTTTGAGGTTTTGCTCAATAAGACCTGGGCGTAGGTCGTAGAGTTCCTTAACCTTGGCTGCAATTTCACCGTCGGTAAAATCAACCTTTGAGGTACCGTAAGTATCAACGAATACACCCATAGGTTCAACAACACCAATGGCATAAGATACCTGTACCAATACTTGGTCACATACACCAGCAGCTACCAAGTTCTTTGCAACGTGGCGCGTTGCGTATGCCGCTGAGCGATCCACTTTTGAAGGGTCTTTTCCTGAGAATGCACCACCACCATGCGCGCCCTTACCACC
>DJCX01000018.1:6958-16630 GCA_002430755.1 Flavobacteriales bacterium UBA5939
CCGATCACGAACTTTCCGGTAGGGTTGATGTGGTATTTGATGTCGTCACCGAATAAGGCTTGAATATCTTGAGGAAGCTCAGCCTTGACACGAGGGATAACTATATTCACGATATCCTCCTTGATTTTTGCGAGCATGACTTCATCATTTGAATCAAAATTGTCGTGCTGTGTACTTACTACAATTGCTTCGATGCGCTCAGGGCGGTTATCGTCGCTGTATTGAATGGTTACTTGTGATTTAGCATCTGGGCGTAGGTAAGGAATCTCCGTTGCCTCACGACGAATCTCTGCCAAAACTTGTAGGATTCGGTGACTCAGATCCAATGCAAGTGGCATGTAGTTCTCAGTTTCGTTTGATGCATAACCGAACATCATACCTTGATCGCCAGCACCTTGATCTTCAGGATTACCGCGGTCTACACCACGATTGATATCGTCACTTTGCTCGTGTATAGCACTTAGGATACCACACGAGTTGGCATCGAACATGTATTCACTTTTGGTGTAACCGATTTTTTCAATCACACCACGAGTGATGCGCTGAACGTCTAGGTAAGCATTAGACTTCACCTCACCAGCGAGAACAACTTGACCTGTAGTAACGAGGGTTTCACAGGCTACTTTTGAGTTTGGATCAAAGGCCAAGAAGTGGTCAATGATAGAGTCAGAAATTTGATCGGCTACCTTATCTGGGTGCCCCTCGGAGACACTTTCAGATGTAAAGAAATAAGACATCTCTTCCTTTTTATTAGGGTTATTTTAATCTAGTCTAATGGGGGAGAAGGCTGCTTGCCAAGTGAGATGCTGGTCTGTATTTAGCATTTTTTACTGTGGTTGCAAGCAGTCAAATCCTTCCACGGGGTCAAAAGTAGAAAAGAAATTAGTTTTTCTCACCCCAAGGACTAAAAAATCAAAAAATCCGCCTAATTTTACGCCGCTATCAAGAAAGACTGAGGGATTGGGCCCTGAGACGTCTTGGCAACCCGGAAGTGCCGGGTGCCACAACCCACCTCAAAAAGAGGAATGATACGGATCACAGTTGCATCTCCACCTTTCTTTATAGCCACCTAACACTATTGGAGATGAGCGTTAAAAAGGCTTTACAAGAAAAAATTCTGGTTTTAGACGGTGCCATGGGTACCATGATTCAAGCGTATAAGTTTGAGGAGGAAGATTATCGAGGCGAACGATTCAAAGAATACGCACATCCGCTCAAAGGCAACAACGACCTCTTGGTTATTACGCAGCCTCAAGCCATTGAAGATATTCACCTTGCTTATCTAGAGGCAGGCGCTGATATCTTAGAGACCAATACCTTCAATGCGAATTCTATTTCTATGGAGGATTACCACATGAGTACTCTCGTGGAAGAACTCAACGTGCAGGCCGTTGCTTGCGCACGTCGTGCTATCGAACGTTATCAGGCGGCAGGGGGTCAAGGGCCTAAGTTCATTGCAGGTTCTGTTGGGCCTACAAATAAGACAGCGTCGTTAAGTCCTGATGTCAATAACCCGGGCTACCGAGCAGTGACCTTTGACGATCTCAAGAATACCTACTTTGAGCAATGTGAAGCTCTAATTCAAGCAGGTGTAGATATCCTTCTCATTGAAACTGTTTTTGATACACTCAATGCAAAGGCCGCCCTGTTTGCAGCCCAAGACGCTATTGAAGCGAGCGGAAAGGAAGTTGAAATCATGTTGAGCGGGACTATTACAGATGCATCTGGACGTACACTTAGCGGTCAAACCACTGAAGCATTCTTAATCTCTGTAAGCCACTCACCATTGCTCAGTGTCGGTCTGAACTGTGCCTTGGGTGCCAAACAATTAATGCCTTATCTGCAAACATTAGATGCCAAAGCGCCGTTTGCTGTTAGTGCACACCCGAATGCAGGATTGCCAAATGCTTTTGGTGAATACGACGAAACCCCGGAGCAGATGGCTGCGCAGATAAAAGATTACTTGGATTTGAACTTGATCAATATCATTGGCGGTTGCTGTGGAACTTCACCGGCGCACATTAAAGCAATTGCTGACTTATCTAAAAATTACAGCCCAAGAACCTATGAGCACTAACCTTCCACCGCGTCCAATGCGCCTGAGTGGGTTGGAACCACTCGTAATTACTGAGGAGACCAACTTTGTTAATGTTGGGGAGCGCACGAACGTAACGGGTTCGCGCAAGTTTTTGCGTTTGATCAAGGAACGTCAGTTTGACGAAGCCCTAGACATTGCGCGCGATCAAGTAGAAGGCGGCGCTCAAATCTTGGACGTGAATATGGACGAAGGGATGATCGATGGGGTAGAAGCCATGACGACCTTCCTGAACCTTATTGCCGCAGAACCGGATATTGCACGCATTCCTATCATGATAGATTCTTCCAAATGGGAAATCATCGAGGCAGGATTGAAGTGCGTCCAAGGAAAATGTGTGGTTAACTCCATTTCCTTGAAGGGTGGAGAGGAAGAATTCATCCATCAAGCCACTACCATCAAGCGCTTCGGTGCTGCAGTCATTGTCATGGCATTTGATGAGGATGGCCAAGCAGATAACTACGAGCGTCGTATTGAAATTTGCGAGCGCTCTTATAAAGTGCTTACTGAAAAGGTAGGCTTCCCACCGGAAGACATCATTTTCGATCCGAATATTTTCCCCGTAGCTACAGGAATGGAGGAACACCGCTTGAACGCATTGGACTTTTTCCGTGCGACCAAATGGATCCGTAAAAACCTTCCGTACGCTAAAGTGAGTGGAGGTGTGAGCAATGTGAGCTTTAGCTTCCGTGGCAATAACACGGTGCGAGAGGCCATGCATGCTTCTTTCTTGTACCACGCCATTCAAAATGGAATGAGCATGGGCATTGTGAACCCTACAATGCTCGAGGTTTACGAGGAAGTCGATAAAGATTTGATGACCTACATCGAGGATGTCCTTCTCGACCGTAGAGACGATGCGACAGAACGATTGCTTGAATTTGCGCAGACTGTAGAAGGTACAGTGAAGGACGAAGCAAAAGTTCTCGAGTGGCGTAACGATCCAGTTGCTAAGCGCTTGCAACACGCACTTATTAAGGGGATTACCGAATTTATTGACGAAGATGTTGAAGAGGCACGCCAGCAGTTCGCGCGACCATTAGAAGTTATTGAGGGTCCTCTAATGGACGGAATGAATGTCGTCGGGGATCTTTTCGGAGAAGGGAAAATGTTCCTGCCTCAAGTAGTAAAGAGTGCCCGCGTGATGAAAAAGGCAGTTGCCTATCTATTGCCTTACCTCGAAGCCGAAAAAGCTGAAGGTGGTAGCTCAAGCGCCGGTAAAGTCTTACTTGCTACAGTGAAAGGCGATGTGCACGACATTGGTAAAAACATTGTTGGTGTAGTACTCGCATGTAACAACTTTGAAATCATTGACCTCGGGGTGATGGTGCCGCCAGAGAAGATTCTACAAGCTGCTCAGGAGCATCAAGTAGACATATTAGGGCTTAGTGGTCTAATCACACCGTCCTTGGATGAAATGATTCATATCGCCAAGGAAATGGAGCGCATGAACATGCACATCCCATTGCTTATTGGTGGCGCGACCACTTCAAGAGCGCATACTGCGGTGAAGATTGATCCAGAGTATAGCGGTGCGGTAATGCACGTAAGTGATGCCAGCCGTGCAGTAGGCGTGAGCTCTAAGCTACTTTCAAGCGCAGGGCCAACGTATGTATTGCAAGAGAAAGCCTCGCTTGAAAAGGTAAGAGAAGGGTACGCTAAGCAACGTGAGCGCAAAGCTTTAGTGCCTTTCGAATTTGCACAACAGAACAAGCCAAAATTGGTCTTTGATACAACCACTATTCCTACGCCAAAATTCATTGGCAGCAGACAAGTGCACGATATTGCTGTGGGTGATATCATACCATACATCGACTGGACACCGTTCTTCCAGACCTGGCAGCTATTTGGAAAGTACCCTAGAATTCTTGAGGATAATGTAGTGGGTGAGGAAGCCCAAAAGCTCTTTAAGGATGCCCAGTCCATGCTCCGGGATATCAAGAAGGGCGGATGGTTAACCCTCAAGGCAGCGTACGGTATTTTCCCTGCCAACAGTGCAGGAGAAGAGATTAAGCTTGGTCAAAATGGGGAATTAGGCAGCTTTTATGCCCTTCGTCAGACGGGTGAGAAATCTAAATTCCAAAGTTTAGCAGATTTTGTCGCTCCGGAAGGAAGTGTACAAGATTATGTAGGGTGTTTCGCAGTGACGGCGGGCTTGGATATGGAAGGTCCATTGAAGCGTTTTGAGGATGCGATGGACGATTACAATGCATTGATGTTCAAAGCTTTGGCAGACCGATTGGCCGAAGCATTGGCAGAATACCTCCACCTTCGCATGCGTCGCGAGTTCTGGGGATATGCACCAGACGAGCAATTAACGAATGAAGATCTTATCGCAGAGAAATATAAGGGGATTCGTCCTGCTCCAGGATACCCAGCATGTCCAGACCACTTGGATAAAGAGACCATTTTTGAGCTGTTGCAGGCTAAGGAAATAGGGATGTCATTGACTGAAAGTCTTGCCATGTACCCTGCGGCTAGTGTGAGCGGCTATTACTTCGCTCATCCGGAAAGCAAATATTTCGCCGTGGGAAAATTAGCCAAAGATCAAGTAGAAGCTTATGCAGCAATGCGTGGCATCTCTGTGGAGCTTGCTGAGAAATGGTTGGCTCCGAATTTAAATTATTGATATGAAGATTACTGATATACTAGCGAATGCTAAAGGGTGTGAATTCACCTTTGAAATTTTACCGCCGCTAAAAGGGCAGAAGGCCCAAGAAATTTTCGACAATATTGATCCGTTAATGGAATTCAAGCCCCCGTTTATTGACGTGACCTATCACAGAGAGGAAACGGTATATAAGCGTCTTCCAAACGGTCTATTGCAAGAAAAGGTGGTGCGAAAGCGTCCAGGTACTGTGGGAATCTGTGCGGCGTTAATGCACCGTTACCAAACGGAGGCGGTTCCTCATGTACTTTGCGGTGGTTTTACTAAAGAGGACACTGAGAACGTGCTTATTGATCTCAATTTCCTTGGGATAGAGAACGTAGTGGCACTTCGTGGTGATCAGGCCAAAGGGGAGAGCTACTTCACTCCGAAACCGGACGGTAACAACTATGCTATTGACCTTGTGAAGCAAATTAATGATCTGAACCAAGGGAAGTATTTAGACGAAGATCTTCAAAACTCTATGGCTACCGATTTCTGTATTGGCGTAGCTGGTTATCCTGAAAAGCACTTTGAGGCTCCATCTTTAAATATTGATATTGAGCATCTTAAGGCTAAGGTTGAAGCCGGAGCAGATTATATCGTGACACAGCTATTCTTCGACAATAGTAAGTTCTTTGCCTTTGTAGACAAATGTCGTGAGGCAGGTATCACGGTACCGATTGTTCCAGGTTTAAAACCGTTGGTTACTAAACGACAGTTGAGTATTCTTCCTCAGATTTTTCACGTAGATATTCCTGATACCTTGGCTATTGAAGCGTTAAAATGTAAAGACAATGCTCAGGTACGTCAATTAGGTATTGAATGGTGTATCCAACAAAGCAAGGAGCTTAAGGATGCAGGAGTCCCTGTGCTGCACTACTACAGCATGGGTAAAAGCAAGAATATATACGAAATCGCAAAGGCGATTTTCTAAACCTAGAAGTATTTCGCAGCCCAGCTATCCGCAAGGTCTAATGTACCCATGCCGCTTTCTTTTAAAGTAGCCGCAGTGGTGTTCATGATTTGGGTGTTGGGTCCAATTTTTCCTTCAGCAATCCCCGCCTTCAGTTCTGCGGTAGAATAGGAGGTAAATGTTCCGTTCTCCATAACGTGCACGAGCATGCGATTGAAGAAATCTAGATCGTGATTTTCGCCAAATTCCTGAAGCAAGTGAACGCTTTTGTCGATACTACACCCTGTAGCTTGTTGCTGGCTTTCATCGACGGCTATGATCAAAAATTGATTTGCAATGATCCGGTACGCTGCTGCTAGCTGTGCGCCATGGGCCTTCCAGCCACCTACGAATTCATCCATGATTCCTCTAAGTTCCTCGGCTTGAGCGGCACTCATGGGTGTTTTTAGACCATAAAACCACATGCGTGATTCTGGATTCATCGTGTGCATTCCCATAATTAAAGATCTTCTGCTAGTGCAATCATTTCAGCAAGGTCTAGTACTTGGACCTCTTCCTCTTTTTCACGGTTCTTCACACCGTCGGTAAGCATCGTATTGCAGAAAGGACAACCAGCGACAACTATTTCGGCCTTGGTTTCGAGTGCTTCATCGGCGCGAACGTGGTTGATCTCGGCATCACCTTTTTCCGCTTCCTTAAACATCTGTGCACCCCCAGCACCACAGCATAGACCGTTTTGCTTGCAGCGGCGCATTTCCTTGAGTTCCACGTCGAGCTTTTCTAATAGCGCGCGCGGAGCTTCGTATTCGTCATTCGCGCGCCCTAGGTAGCAAGGATCGTGGAAGGTAATTTTCTTACCACGGAATTGACCGCCCTCAACTTTCAAACGGCCTTCTTTGAGCAGACCATTAAGGAATTGACTGTGGTGTTCCACCTTGTACTCGCCACCGAGTTCAGGGTATTCGTTTTTTAATGTGTTGAAGCAGTGAGGGCAGGTAGTAACAATGTGTTTCACTCCATAGCCATTGAGAACTTCGATGTTCATCATGGCTTGCATTTGGAACAGGAATTCATTGCCTGCACGTTTAGCAGGATCGCCCGTACAACCTTCTTCCGTACCAAGAACGGCGAAGCTTACACCGCTGTGGTGTAAGATTTTCGCCATAGCCTTGGTAATCTTCTTCGCTCTATCATCAAAACTACCGGCACAGCCTACCCAAAACAGTACTTCCGGCGCTTGGCCAGCGGCATTCATCTGTGCGAGTGTAGGTACTGAGAAGGTGGTCATAATTTGATGCGATAGAGTTAGGTACAGGGTTTAGTCTTCGAAGACTTGGATGGTAGTTTCCTTGTCTATTAGGTCGGTGAATTTACCAGTGTAACGCGTTGCACGTACAATGTGGTTATCTACCCAGTGGTAGTTTCCGCCGCGTGGCTTACCCATAAGTAGACCGTGCCATTTGAAGCCGTTTTCTTTCAGCCACTTTTCAGTGACTTCACGGTGGTCTTCTGTACGAGAGGTGAAGAAGGTAATTACGTGACCTTCATCATACCACTTGTTCAAGGTATCCAACGCATCAGGGTACAACTTAGCTGTAGCCATACGCTCAGGTTCCTCATTTGGTATATCGTCACAGATGGTGCCATCAATGTCGATAAGGTAATTCTTGATTTCTTCAGGCAGCATTGGGCTGATCAGCTGGCCGTCTTCAGATGCTTCACGTAATAGGTTGTCGATGTGGGCATTTGCGCTTTTTTCCATGTGTGTGTTTTAACGCGTTTAAAGAATTACTGTTTGTATTTGGGTTGTTTTTGGTACTATTCGTTGATCCAATTGGCTCTGTCCATTTGTGAAAATGGCCATGGCGCTCCATTGTTCTCGACGTTCGTCATCATGGCATTGAGCTCGGCTGGCGCACTGCTCTCTTCCATGGTGGCGAAGTTACGGAGTTGCATGATGATATTCAAAGGATCTATATCAACTGGACAAGCTTGAACACAGGCATTGCACGAGGTACATGCCCAAAGCTCTTCCTGACTAATATAATCGCCGAGGAGTGTCTTTCCATCGTCCTTGAATTCTCCGTTGGCTTCAATGTTTTTACCGATCTCGTCTATACGGTCACGGGTATCCATCATGATTTTACGAGGACTTAATTTTTTTCCGGTTAGGTTGGCAGGACATTCACTCGTGCAGCGTCCGCATTCGGTGCATGTGTACGCATTTAAAAGATTGACCCAGCTTAGGTCCATGGCATCTTTTGCTCCAAATTTCTCTATCGGTCCATCCGGCGCAGGCGCTGCGAAGGGATCAGCCGATGGATCCATCATGAGCTTAACCTCTTTAGTCACCGTAGCGTTGTTGGCAAACCTTCCTTTGGCTTCGAGGTTCGCGTAATAGGTATTTGGAAAGGCAAGAATGATGTGGAAATGCTTTGAAAAGGGAAGGTAATTCAAAAAGGCAAGAATTCCTGCGATATGAATCCACCAGAAGAATCGCTCCATCAAATGAAGGGTACTATCGCTAAGACCGGACCATAAAGGCGCTATGCTGTGACTCACTATGAAGCTGTGGTTACTTGAGGTGAAATTCTCTTCTACGGCATTCATATTCAATAGAGCGAACATGAGTGCAACTTCGATGTAAAGTATAATGTTGGCGTCTTTAAAGGGCCATCCTTCCATCTCGGGCTTATGAAATCGATCGAGCTTACCTACATTTCTTCTCCACCAGAAAATGACCACAGTTATTATCGTGGCTACGGCTAGCATTTCGAAGAATGAAATAATAACATCGTAAGCACCGCCTAGAAATTGTGCAAAGAACCTGTGGGTGCCAAAAATGCCGTCAATGATTATTTCGAGTACCTCAATATTGATGATCAAGAAGCTTGCGTAGATGATAAAGTGCAAGAAACCAGCAATAGGACGAGCTTGCATCTTACTTTGTCCAAAAGCAACTCTGAGCATGTTGGCTCGTCTGCCCGACGCATTGTCTGAGCGATCTACATCGCGTCCCAGCAATATGTTACGACGAATACGGCCAACATTTTTTGAGAACCAAAAAATGGCGCCGCCGAGTAATGCTACGAAAATGATATTGGGGAGGAATTGCATGGATTAGTTGCCGTCTTTTTCATCAAGCTTTTGCTCGATCGCCTGAATTTCTTGTTCTGTGTATCGAGTTCGAGTACCAAACACACTCACATGGAGGTATTTATTTGGGTTGTACTTGATATCTAACAATAATCTATTCAGGTTGTTGGTCGCTTCGATAAGATTCGTGTAGACTTCGTCGTCGGTGATCAGCTTTGAAGCCGAGTTCTGCCCATTCTGCAACTCTGCTAACAGCTCATCAAAACGCGCGGTGATGCTTTCTACATTGTTTACAGTCTCAGTGAGCCTGGCATTCGCCAAAGAGTCTGATATGGCCTCAACATTTGAAATGGTCTTACTGATGTCATCACCCCTTGAGGCCAATTCCTCACTTAACGTTCTAAAGTTTGTGCTAATAGCGTCAAAGTTTTCCTTGTTGGTTGACAAGTAATCACTGATTTCAGCCGCACTTTGCTGAACACTTTCAAAAGTCTTTTCAATGCTCTCAAAGGTCGATTTGAAGTTTTCTGAGGTTCTCTCATCCAAGAATCCTGAAGCCAAGCCAATAACCGTATCAAGCGTACCTAGGAGTTCCTCCGTTCTCGCTTTGATAGGAGCAAGCTGCATATTTACTTCTTCTGTTAAGTCACGCTCTGTATCCGCGAGTAATGTGTCGCCGCTCAAAGCAAGCGGCTCGCCATGTTTGGTGAATAAAGAGATACTCTTTTCACCCATAATGCTTGAAGAGTAGATTTTAGCGACGGTGTTTTTCGTTACGGGGAAGTCACCGGTAATTTTTAACTCTACAACAAGATCTTGGCTGCCGTCTGGCATGAATTTGATATCGCTTACTTGGCCGATTTTGAATCCATTGACCGTCACCGGGTAGGTAGGAAGGAGTCCCTGGGTATTCTCGTA
>DJCX01000145.1:0-1943 GCA_002430755.1 Flavobacteriales bacterium UBA5939
AATGAGCAATATTGCAGCCATCGCGTGTGGTTCTGCTGCATTACAACCAAGGCTACTGCGTTTCTTCTCAGGAATGGGTGCGCCTATCCTTGAAGGGTACGGTCTTACTGAAACAGCGCCTGTAATTTCTGTGAACACTACGGCTGAGCCGGGTATGATTCGCGTAGGTTACGTTGGAAAATGTATCGCCGGTGTAGAAGCTAAGATTGCTGATGATGGTGAAATCCTTGCAAAAGGACCAAACATCATGATGGGCTATTACAAACAACCAGAGCTCACTGCCGAGGTAATGACCGACGGTTGGTTCCACACTGGTGATATCGGTATTATCGAAGATGGATTCATCAAGATTACCGATCGGAAAAAAGAAATGTTCAAAACATCAGCCGGTAAATACATTGCCCCGCAGTTGATCGAGAACGAACTAAAAGCATCTCACCTCATTGCACAAAGTATGGTCGTAGGTGAAGGCCGCAACTTCCCTTCAGCAATTTGTATCCTCAACGAGGACGGCGTAAAAGAGTGGTGTTCTCGTCACGATATCGCCTACACAGACTTCGATACTATGTCTAAAGACCAGCGCGTTATCGACCGTGTATGGGAAGATGTAGAGAAGGCCAATGCCAACTTCGGTCAATGGGAGAAGGTTAAGAAAATCATCATTGATACCGATGAGTTTACTGTAGATAATGGCTGCCTTACACCAACCTTTAAGGTGAAGCGCAAGCCTATTCTAGCGAAGTACACAGACCAGATTAACGCTATCTACCCGTCATAAACCGACGGTTAATCGCATTTTAAACCGCGCCTCTGGGCGCGGTTTTTTTTATCCCAAACCTTCCGCCTCCCCGGCCATTCAAAAATGTTGAGCACAAAAAAACCCACTCCTATCGGAGTGGGCTAAAAAATCTTTACACCGCTTAAGTAAAGCTTATAGAGCAGCTACGTGCTTTGCTAAGCTAGACTTCAAGTTTGAAGCTTTCTTCTTGTGGATGATGTTGCGCTTTGCCAACTTATCCAACATAGAAGATACGCGTGGTAGCATTTCTGCTGCCTCACCTGCATCAGTGGTGCCGCGAAGTTTTCTCACAGCGTTACGTGTCGTTTTGTGGTAGTAACGATTGTGAGCAGCCTTTTTGGCTGTTTGACGAATTCTCTTTAAAGCAGACTTATGATTTGCCATGTCTTTAATTAATTTTTAGTTGTGACCCGTACGGGAATCGAACCCGTGTTTCCGCCGTGAAAGGGCGGCGTCCTGGACCGCTAGACGAACGGGCCATAATGTTCCAGAACATTCCCCTCTTTTGTTTGGGGAGTGCAAATGTAACAACGATTTTGAGTTCTGCAACACCTGTACTTAAAAAATCGAAGTTTTTTTTGTCCTAGTAGGCCTTAGCAAAAACTACCCTTTGTGTACTTGGATTACCCGTAAGAATACACTTGCCCTCCTCTTGGTTGTTATTCAATGGAATACAACGGATGGTCGCCTTAGTTAAATCCTTGATTTTATCCTCCGTTTCAGTCGTTCCGTCCCAGTGTGCGTATACGAATCCTGGGTTTCCTTTCATCAATGCCTTAAATTCTTCCCAGGTATCCGCTGTCTGACTGTTTTCCTCTCTAAAGGATAGCGCCTTTTCAAATAGCGATGCCTGAATTTCATCAAGCAAGGCCGGGATCGCTGTAGCTACCTCATCCTGCTGCATAAACTGCTTGGTCAGAGTGTCGCGACGCGCTACCTCAACGGAGCCTTTTTCAAGATCTTTAGGTCCTATAGCAATCCTTACAGGTACCCCCTGGAGCTCGTACTGATTAAATTTCCAACCCGGCTTGTGGGTATCTCTATTATCGAACTTCACCGTTATACCCGCAGCGCGTAAATCTTTCATGAGACCTTCAGCCACTTCTGAAATAGCATCTAATTGCTCTTGCCCCTTATAAATAGG
>DJCX01000145.1:2272-15507 GCA_002430755.1 Flavobacteriales bacterium UBA5939
TGTGTCATAATCAAAGCACCCATCAATCGAGTACTAACACCCCATGACGTGGCCCATACGTATTCCTGAGTACCCTCTTTGGTTTGGAACTTTACGTCAAATGCTTTCGCAAAATTTTGACCTAAGAAGTGCGAAGTACCTGCTTGCAAGGCTTTACCATCTTGCATCAAGGCCTCGATACAATACGTTTCTAAAGCACCGGCAAAGCGTTCGCCTTCTGTTTTCAGACCGCGCAAAACTGGAATTGCCATGACCTCCTCCACAAAAGTTGCATAAACATCAAGCATTGTTTCAGCCTCCTGAATAGCTTCTTCCTTGGTCGCGTGCGCTGTATGGCCTTCTTGCCACAAAAACTCTGCAGTACGCAAGAACAAACGTGTTCTCATCTCCCAACGAACAACATTGGCCCACTGGTTCACAAGAATAGGTAAGTCACGGTAGCTCTGAATCCAATCTTTGTAAGTGTCCCAAATAATCGTCTCGGAAGTTGGACGAACAATTAGCTCTTCCTCCAACTTCGCTGCAGGATCTACAACTACTCCACCTCCGTTTGGATCGTCTTTTAGGCGGTAATGTGTTACCACAGCACATTCTTTCGCGAAACCGTCAACATGAGAGGCTTCTTTAGAGAAATAAGACTTCGGGATGAACAAGGGGAAATAGGCATTCATATGGCCTGTTTCTTTGAAGCGACGATCGAGGTCAGCTTGAATGCTTTCCCAAATTGCAAAACCGTAAGGCTTGATTACCATGGATCCACGAACACCTGAGTTCTGTGCTAAATCGGCCTTGACGACCAATTCATTGTACCATTTAGAGTAATCCTGCTCACGCGAGGTTAAATGCTTTCCCATTGTATTAGAGTTGGTATGACTTTTGTAAATTGTAAACTGAATGGCAAACTTACTGAAGTTATGAGGAAAGGCGTGTTTTTATTGGCGATTAGTTATGCACTATTGGTGAGCTGCAGCAGTGCGGTTTCCTTAGCGGATAATTTTACTGAAGATGAAAACTACTACGATCCTACGCTTCCATCACCACAGTTTGCGCGCACTTCTCTGACCTTGCCACAGAGTTATTCCGAAGAAGAATTAGACGACATCTGGACGAATTCTTCTGAAGTTGTAGCTCCAGAAAACAGCAGCCAAGGAAGTATTTGGTGGAACAACACACCTTCTTCAGGCTGGTCTAACACAGGCTTCAACTCTTTCAATCGTCCTGGTAGCTCATTCTCCTTTTTTGGAGGCATGGGGCCTATGTTTAACCCATGGTCGCCTTGGAACAACCCTGCCTGGGTCTCGAACAATGGCTGGGGCATTGGCAACACCTATGGATCCGGTTACGGTTGGAATAACGGATGGGGTTGGCACGATCCATACGGATGGAACAACGGATGGAACAACGGATGGAATAACGGGTGGGGCTACGGCTATGATCCCTACGGATATGGATACAACCCCTACGGCTGGAACAACGGCTGGAACAACGGTTGGGGCTGGAACAACAACGGTTGGAATAACAACTCTTGGTCCCAGACAGGTGGAAACAGCTCCGGTACAGGAACAACCAGTACAACAACGAGCGGTTCAACTACTCGAACGAACTACGGCAACCGTAGACCTTCTAAATACACGTCTAGCCGCGGTGCCGGAGTGAGCAGTGGTCGCACCACTGGCACGACTAGCGGCACCACTTCAAGTACAGGATGGCGCGGAATTATTGAAGCCGCAAACAGTATTCAGCAAGAAGCTGCCGCGCAGCAAAACGTGCGCTCATCAGTACAATCCACCAGCCGCAACTCTTCTACTAACAACAACACTTCACGTTCCTACACGCGTCCAACGGAACGTTCCAGTCGAACGTACGAGCGCAATAACACAAGATCGTACAACTCAACACCGTCGAGATCCTACGACAACAGCAGAAGCACATCGCCTTCTCCTTCACGCAGCACACGTTCACAGAGTTCGAACAGCAGTAGCGGCAGAAGAAGATGATCAGAAAACTCAGTGCTACCTTTTTATGTATTGCGCTACATCTAACCTCGAGTGCTCAGGACCTCGACTACTTTGCAGAGCTTAACGCCCCCTTAAGTTTCGGGGATAGCAGGTTTACTGCTTTAGCAGGGAACATGGTAGGAATGAGTGGTTCATTGACAGCACTGGCCCTTAATCCTGCAACCGTTGGACTGTATCGGCAGGATGCGTTTTCCGCGAGTGGAAATATTTTCAACTCGCGCAACCGCAGCACCAATGGAGGAACTCTCGGTAATTCTAGCAACTTGAACGTGGGTAATGTCGGCTTTATCGCTCGTGATCCGAATAATGGATGGCATGTGTTCTTTTCATACAATACAGACCAACTCTACCGCGGAAGACTGCGCAATAACGAAGCAAACGGCGGCTCTATCCTGTCGCAATTCATTAATAATGCAGCAGGAACTCCCCCGGAGTATTTACCAGAATTAGGTCCCTACGAGGATATGATGTACCAGAGTTATGCCGTCGATTATAACTCAAACACGGGCAACTACTTCGCTCCAGCTAACCTATTTGATGTCAATACCAAGCACCTGTATTTTAGACAAGGTATGCGCAATCGTTGGACATTAGGCACCGGAAAAGGCCTTACTCAAAGATTTTATGTCGGCGGTTCTTTGAGTTTTGTCCACACGTTTGAAACCGTAGAGATTACGCACGAAGAATCCTTTAACGAAACCACTGACCTGACCGACTTCACCATGGAGGAATGGTGGAACAATAGCGCGGTTGGAATTACTGGAAATGTAGGATTTTATTACCGTCCTGTGCAGTCTCTGCGCATTGCTGCTGCCTTCGAACTACCAAGCGTTTACGGGTTCAATCAAGATTGGGAAACGAAGTTCAGGGCCGATCGACCTTCTATCTCTGCCAGTGGAATTACCGCCGAAGGCTATGGGGAGATGTACCAATGGTCCATGATGACTGCACCAAAGCTACGCGGTGGGATAACGCTCGTTGGTGGCCGGACGGGACTGTTAACCGTAAATTACACCTACGCGCCAACTTCTGCTGGGAGAATGTTTTCGAGAAATGAACGCTACTTAAACGAATCTATTGACTCACTCCTCGCACCGGTACATCAGATAGGAACAGCAGGTGAGCTGCGTTATGGAATTCTAACCCTTCAAGCAGGGGTGACCTATGTTTCGAGTGCTCAAGAGCAGTTAGGAAGCCACCTTCAGATTGGTGGTGGTATGAGCATAAAATCGGACCAAACAACCTATAATGTTAGCTTTGGAAGCATTGTTCGAAACAAGCAATATTTCATGTATAGTGCCGATTTCACGAACGCGGTGGACTACTCAAATACACTTTCTGTTCTAAGTACCGGGGTTACCTTTAAATTCTAGACGATTTTTAGTCGTTTTGGCTTAATTTGCAAAAGCCTAAACCCATTGTACTGTTAGCCGTTATTTTAGCGGTATAACCATTTAACTTTCATAGAACAGCATTATGCAAAAGTTTTGGACGCTTCTACTAGCATTAACCATCACATTCACTGGCTTCAGCCAACGTAAATCGAAAGACGACGCACCAGCGTGGACAACAGCGAACACCAGCGCTTTCAAATTTAGAGACATTGGTCCTGCTACGACTTCAGGTCGTATTGCAGATCTAGCTGTGAACCCAGAGAACAAGGCAGAGATGTATCTAGCCCTAGCTTCTGGGGGTGTATGGAAAACCTCGAACAATGGAACTACTTGGCAACCCATTTTTGAGCATGAAAATTCCTACAGTACAGGTTGCATAGAGATTGATCCGAACAATGCAAATACCATTTGGGTAGGAACCGGTGAAAACAACAATCAACGCTCTGTAGCCTACGGTGACGGGGTATATGTGAGTCGCGACGGTGGAAAATCGTGGACAAACGCAGGTTTAGAAAGTAGCGAGCACATTGGCATGATCGCCATTGACCCGAGAAATTCAGACCACGTTTATGTTGCTGCTTATGGTCCACTTTGGAACAAGGGTGGCGAACGAGGCATCTATGAGACTACGGATGGCGGAAAAAATTGGACCCGAATTTTAGAAGTGAGTGAACACACTGGATTTAATGAAATCCATATGGATCCACGTGACCCGGATGTGATGTATGCAACTGCTCATCAGAGGAGACGCCACGTTTACACGCACCTAAGTGGTGGCCCTGAGAGCGCTATGTACAAGAGTACAGACGGCGGTAAGCATTGGGATAAAGTGGGCGGTGGCTTCCCTGGAGGCGATGTTGGACGTATCGGTATGGACATCAGCCCTGCGAACCCAGATGTACTATATGCAACAGTTGAAGGTCATGGCATGTACAAGAGTACGGATCGTGGTGAGAGCTGGAGCAAGCAGAGCGGTCATGAGACCAGTGGTAACTACTACGTGGAGCTCATCGCACACCCAACGCGTGTGAATACAGTTTACAGCATGGACACTTACGCGCACGTGAGTATCGACGGCGGTAAGAACTTCAATCGCATCCCTAAAAAAGACAAACACGTAGATAACCACTGCTTGTGGATTGACCCCGCAAACACCAAGCACATGATCATCGGTACAGATGGTGGCTTGTACGAGACGTGGGACGAAATGGGCAGCTGGAATTGGCGTGCTAATCTTCCTACGATCCAATTCTATCGCGTAGCCGTCGATAATGACTGGCCGTTCTACAATGTGTACGGTGGTACGCAAGACAACAACTCATTGGGTGGCCCTTCGCAAACAATCAACCGCAGAGGAATCATCAATAGCGACTGGATCGTGACTAACGGTGGTGACGGTTTTGAAAGTGCTACGGATCCTGAAGACCCAAACATTGTTTACGCACAAGCTCAATACGGTTGGTTGGTTCGATTCAACAAACAAACCGGCGAGAAAACTCCTATCCAGCCCCAACCTCGCTACAAAGAGGCAGCCTACCGCTGGAACTGGGATGCTCCACTGATAACGAGTAAGCATCAGAAAAAGACGCTCTACTTTGCCGCTAACAAAATCTTTAAATCAAACGACCGCGGCGGAAGCTGGGAAGTAATTTCAGAAGATTTGTCGCGTCAATTGGACCGAAACACCCTCCCGATCATGGACCGTTACTGGGGCTCTGAAGCGATTGCACTTCACAAGAGCACATCCATCTACGGCAATATTGTAACCCTCCGCGAGCATCCAAATAATCCAGGAGAGCTTTGGGCAGGTACCGACGACGGTTTGGTGTGGAAGACAAGCGACGATGGGAAAAATTGGTCGAGTATCAAGAATTTCTCTGAATTGCCAAAAACTAAAGTGGGCTCACTAAGCCTTCCATTGGTGTATGTACAAGACCTTGTATTATCCGCACACAAAGAAAATGTAGTGTACGCCGTATTCAACAACCACAAAAACGGTGATTTCAAACCGTACATCTACAAGAGTACCAACGGCGGCAAAAACTGGGCAAGCATTGCCAGTGATTTACCGGAGCGCGGTACCGTGTATTCTTTGGTTGAAGACCCGATCAATCCTGATCTGCTTTTTGCAGGTACAGAGTTCGGTATGTTTTTTACCCTAGATGGAGGTGAACATTGGGCACAACTAAAAGGTGGACTCCCTACCATTGCCGTGAAGGATATCGCCATCCAAGAGCGCGAAAACGATTTGGTTATTGCAACCTTTGGTCGCGGCTTCTATGTATTGGATAATTATTCGCCTTTACGTGAATTGGAGTATGTACTCGATCAAGATGCTGCATTCTTCTCAACGAAGCCTGGATTACTTTTCCAAAGAGCGAACGTAGGCGGGATTGACTATAAAGGAAGCCAGCACTACCGCTCGAAGAACCCTCCAATGGGTGTGACCTTCCAGTTGCACATCGCAGACGGCGCTGCACGTGTAAAAGATGAGCGTCCCGAAGCCAATAAAGAACTGCCCCACTACCCTACTATGGACCAACTTCGCGCTGAAGATTGGGAGGAGTCACCGTACTTATTGTTTGTCGTGAAAGACGAAGACGGTGCAGAGGTGGCTCGATTCACTCGTGGCGATTTCAAGGGCATACAACGCTTTACATGGAATGCGAAATACAGCAGTAAAGCTGGTATTAGTACCAACGGGGAACCAAAAACTAATCCAGGTACGACCACATTCGTTAAACCAGGAACATACAGCATCTCTGTATTGCGCTCAACGAATGGACAGCTTGACGAGTTGGTTTCAGGACACACCTTTGAGGTGAACCACTTATACAACTATGAGGATATTGACTATGCGTTCAATGCAGAAGTAGATGCAGTGTATGCTGCAGCAAACCGCATTGATACCGAATACAAGGAACTTAAAGAAGAACTGAGCCAGTTGCGTGCCGGATTCAGAAACACCGTTGGCGCTTCTGTGGAAGACCTTTCAGCAGCACGAGCTATAGATATGCAGTTGAAAGAGTTGAGCTTGTTGCTAAATGGTGATCCTTCGCGTACGAAGCGCGAGATGGAAACTGTACCATCTCTTGGAGATGTAGTGGGTATTCTTGCATGGGGTGCTTGGAATCACCGAGGTGCGCCAACAGGTTCTATGAAAAACATGATGGAAGATGCTAAGGCTATGATGAAAGATGCACAAGTAGCCCTTGATGCTATTGAGGAAGCCATCGACCAACTAGAAGAAAAAGCAAGTGCTCAAGGGGTTCCTTATTGGGACTAATTGATGTAACTTTGCGCCCCTAAAATTGAGCAGGAATTATGTCTAACAAGATTGACGAAGCATTGATCGAGGCCATTGGCGATGCACACGAAAGTTTTTCGGCAACAACGCCGTTAAGAGCTGATGCATTCGACAAATCGGACGAAGAGAAGATTGCCATCATTACTGAACATGTTAAAGGCATCCTTGAGACGCTAGGCATGGATTTAGAAGATGATAGCCTAAAAGGTACTCCAAAGCGCGTAGCCAAACTTTACGTGAATGAGGCCTTTGGTGGATTGAATCCAAAGCGTGAGCCAAGTATGAGCACGTTTGAGAATTCATACCGCTACGACGAAATGCTCGTTGAAAAGAACATTGTACTTTATTCCACTTGTGAGCATCATTTGTTGCCAATTGTGGGCCGTGCCCATGTTGCCTACATCTCGAAAGGAAAAGTAGTTGGTCTCAGCAAGATGAATCGCATCGTAGATTATTATGCCAAGCGTCCTCAAGTTCAAGAGCGACTTACACGTCAGGTAGTTCAAGCACTTCAAGAGGTATTGGGCACCAAAGATGTAGCGTGTGTGATTGATGCGAAACACCTCTGTGTGAACTCACGCGGTATTAGAGATATTGAAAGCTCTACTGTAACTGCTGAATTTGGCGGTGTTTTCCAAGAAGAAGCTAAAAAGAAAGAATTCCTCGACTACATTAATTTAAAGACCGATTTCGGCGCATAATGAACCTATTGTACAGCAAGTATCCCGTTCATATTGAAAACAGCCTCAATGGCGCTAAGGAGCAGCTCGTTCCTGTCAGTGAAGGGCGTATTGGGATGTATGTCTGTGGACCAACAGTATATTCTGATGTTCACCTAGGGAATGCGCGGACCTTTACCTCGTTCGATTTCATTTATAGATATCTGAACCATTTAGGATACAAGGTTCGTTACGTACGAAACATTACCGATGCAGGTCATCTTGAAAACGATGCTGACGAGGGTGAGGATAAGATTGCCAAGAAAGCACGTCTGGAGCAATTAGAACCTATGGAAATCGTTCAGCGTTATACCGTTGATTTTCACAAGGTCATGGAGCGTCTTGGGGCCCTCCCTCCTTCGATTGAGCCTACAGCTACTGGTCATATTGTTGAGCAAATAGAAATGACCCAAGCCATCATTGACAAAGGCTGGGCCTACGAAAGTAATGGATCTGTCTATTTTGATGTGGATGCTTACAACCGCGATGGCGGGGATTACGGCGTTCTTTCCGGCCGTAAGATGGATGAACTTCAGAGCGGCTCCCGTGCCTTAGACGGTCAAGAAGAAAAGCGCAATCCAGCAGATTTTGCACTTTGGAAAAAAGCCTCTCCTGCACACATCATGCGTTGGCCTTCACCTTGGAGTGTAGGTTTTCCTGGATGGCACCTCGAATGTTCTGCCATGAGTACCAAATACCTCGGTGAAGAGTTTGATATTCACGGCGGTGGAATGGATTTGAAATTCCCACACCACGAATGTGAAATCGCACAAAACACTGCTGCCAGCGGGAAGAAAGGGGCAAAATATTGGCTTCATGCAAACATGCTTACCTTAAACGGAAAGCGCATGAGCAAGAGTACAGGGAATACCATTTTACCTGGAGAATTATTCAGCGGAAACAACCCATTACTTGCCAAAGGATTCCGTCCTTCTGTGGTTCGCTTCTTCATGATGCAAGCACATTACAGCAGTGTACTCGATTTCTCTAACGAAGCACTTTTAGCAGCTGAAAAGGGTCACGATAAACTACTAGCTGCTTGGAGCAAACTGCAAGGATTAGAAGCTTCCAGTAGTGGAGATTTCGATCTCCAAGCCTGGATAGACAAATGTTACCAAAGCCTCAGCGATAACTTTAATAGTCCTATCCTTATTGCACATCTTTTTGAGGCCATCAAACTCATCAACCAAAACGAAGGAAGCATCGCATTGAGCGCATCTGATCTGGTTGTCTTTAAAGAGAAGATGAATGCCTTTGTATTTGACATTCTCGGTCTTCAAATGGAAGAAGGCGGATCAGCGCACAAGGAAGCCCTAGATAAAGCAATGGATTTGGTGATTGAACTACGTGCCAAAGCACGCGAGAATAAAGATTGGGGAACTGCTGATTTAATTCGCGATCAATTGTCTGCTGCCGGAATTAAACTAAAAGACGGTGCCGAAGGTACATCGTACGAAATCTAGGATTGAAATTACTCCAATACATATTGGGATGGCCGCTATTACTCATTCTTTGGGTTTATAGAAATCTCATATCACCATTAACCGCACCTGCCTGCCGCTATAATCCAACCTGCAGCGCTTACGCCAAAGAAGCCGTGAAACTTCACGGTCCATTCAAAGGCTTCGCCTTGACCGTAAAACGCGTTGCTTCATGCCATCCTTGGGGTGGACACGGTTGGGATCCTGTTCCTGGAAGTGAATTAGAACAACAACTAAAAAACAAAGACCTCTAATCATGAAAAGACTTTTCATTTTCCTTGCAGCTAGCAGTGCATTAATCGCATGCAATCACGCGGAAGAAGCAGATGCTTCCAGCGGTGCTACTTGGGTAAGCGAACTCAATTACGACGGTGAAGACCATTTTTACGGGATGCGCCAACTTACCGATGGTGGTGATAATGCAGAAGCCTACTTTAGTTTTGACGGTACCATGCTTACTTTCCAGAGCAATGCCGAAAAATGGGGAAATGAGTGCGACCAGATCTATGCTTTTAACTGGGATACAGATACCATATTAGAAAACGAACCGGCAATGATTTCTAATGGATTGGGACGTACTACGTGTGCGTACTTCCTACCCGGTGACACAACGATTCTATATGCTTCAACATTTACAGGAGATAGCGCATGTCCTGAGGTTCCCGAAAGAGGTGCGGGCGGCGCTTACGTTTGGCCGATCTACGAAGACTTCGATATATACGTAAGTGATTTAGAAGGCAACCTCATCGACACCTTGATCAGTGGACCTGGATATGATGCTGAGGCTACGGTTAGTCCAGACGGTAAGCACATTGTATTTACATCGACACGATCAGGCGATTTGGAATTATACGTTTGTGATATTGATGGATCAAACATCAAGCAAGTAACTACAGGATTAGGGTATGACGGCGGTGCATTCTTTAGCCCAGACTCAAAGAAATTGGTATTTAGAAGCTCGCGTCCACAGACAGAAGAAGAAATCTCGAAATACAAGGGTCTCTTGGAACAAGGATTGGTCGAACCGACTAGTATGGAAATCTACACTTGTAATATTGACGGCTCAGATTTAAAGAAAATCACATCACTGGGGCAAGCGAATTGGGCACCGTATTACCATCCCAGCGGTGAGAAAATTGTATTTTCATCCAATCACCACAGTGAACGCGGTTTCCCGTTCAACCTGTTTATGATTGATACAGACGGTACCAATTTGCAGCAAATTTCGTTTGATAAAGCATTCGATTCCTTCCCAATGTTCTCGCCAGACGGCAAAAAATTAGTATTCGCTTCAAATAGAAATAACGGAGGAGGAAGAGCAACCAATCTGTTTATTGTAGATTGGAAAGAATAAAATAAAGCTATGATCGCCACCATTCTTTGGGACTTTCCTAACCACATCCCCATCGCAGGATTTCAACTGAGGTTCTACTCTTTGATGTTTATCATTTCTTTTGTCCTAGGACAATACGGGATGCAATACATCTTCAAGAAGGAAAATGTCAATCCTAAGTTGATGGACAGCCTGGTTTATTGGATGGTTGGAGCCACTATAGTTGGTGCACGATTAGGCCATGTCTTCTTTTACGATTGGGGATACTACAAGAACCACATTGGGGAGATCCTGATGGTTTGGAAAGGTGGACTCGCCTCTCACGGAGCTGCTATATCTATTGTCCTAGCCATGTATTGGTGGTCAACGCGTATTGCAAAAAAGCATACGCTTTGGACGATGGATCGAATTGTCATTGTAGTGGCGCTGGCTGGCGGCTTTATTCGAATGGGGAATTGGTTCAACAGTGAGATTTACGGAGCACCTGCAAACAGCCTTGTTGAAACTGTATTCGTCGAAGCCGGTAGGGCCTCGCTCACCAGAGGGTATGCGGGCAACCTTGAAGAGGTGACTTTTGAACAGACGGGTGAGGTTCTCACAACGGACTCGCTGATTTATCCAGTGTTAACTGCTAAGCTTCACTTCCTCAATCTAAACGATGTCCAATCTGAAGAGTATACCAATACCTACTTGAGCAGGATTTTAACTGCCTCTTCGAAAGACAATAGCAACCTGCTGCCCTATCCGAACGCTACAGCACAAGGATTCTCGGACGCGAATGGAAGCTATGCAGAAATCAAAGTACTCGGTGTTCCACGCTACCCAACCCAGCTTTTTGAAGCAGGAGCGTATTGGATCATTTTTGTTTTATTGGCCTTTTTGTATTTAAAAACGGGAGTTGGACAGCGACGCGGCTTCCTATTTGGTACATTCCTAGTAGCAGTATTTGGTTTCCGATTCTTCATAGAATTCTACAAAGAGATTCAAGTTGGATTTGAAAATTCAATGTCCCTGAATATGGGCCAATGGTTAAGCATCCCGTTGGTACTTTCAGGACTTTATTTGATGCTTACATTTAAAGAACAAAATTCATGAATGCAATGCGCAAATACGCAGTCTGGATCGTAGCACTCGGTCTTGCTGCATTTATTATCCCAGGTGTTATCGGAGGGATTGGAAAAATCGGATCATCCTCACAACCTACGGTAAAGCCTCAGGCCAGTGAACCTTATGAACCGCCTTTCCGTCAAGATGGAACCATCTACGCGGTTAATGATCAAGATACAGTTGCCACTTTCCGTGGTGAATACGCAAAGACGCCAGAAAGCATTGAAATAGGAATGATGTACCGCCGCTCAGTAAGTCCTGATATGGCGATGTTATTTTTCATGGACGGCGGAGATCGTCCACGCAGTTTCTGGATGAAGAACACGCTAGTGAGCCTTGATATCATTTACATCAATGCCAATAACGAAGTGGTGAGCATCCAAGCCAACGCTCAACCTTTGAATACTACTAGTCTCCCAAGTGAGGCACCAGCTTCATATGTACTGGAGGTATTGGGCGGTACAGCAGCTACCTGGGGCATTGAAAAAGGAACAATAATCACCTGGTCAGATAATTAAACGTTGGCTTCTGCAGCCAACTTTATTTGTTTATCTTTGCCGCTTATAACATTACAAACATCTAAATGTGATTTTGGTATGTACCTAACAAAAGAAAAAAAAGCAGAAATCTTCGCTGAATTCGGAGCATCTGCAACAGACACAGGATCTGCAGAAGGGCAGATTGCATTGTTCAGCTTCCGCATCAACCACTTGACAGAGCACTTGAAGCAGAATAGAAAAGACCACAACACAGAGCGTTCGTTGATCGCCCTTGTTGGTAAGAGAAGAAAACTTCTAAACTACTTGAAGAAAACAGACATCACACGTTACCGTGCGATTGTTGAGAAACTAGGTTTGAGAAAATAATTTCAGACTAGCGGATACACAGAAAGGCAATTTTTACAATTGCCTTTTTGCGTATAAAAAAGTATCTATTTACACTATATATGATTCCTAAAGCAATTATCGAAACCATTACTCTTCCAGACGGCAGAGAGATCACTCTTGAAACTGGCAAATTGGCCAAGCAAGCAGATGGCTCTGTTGTTGTAAAGTGTGGTGGTACAATGCTGTTAGCCACTGTTGTGTCTAGCAAAGAAGCGAAAGACGGCGTCGACTTTCTTCCGCTTACGGTAGATTACCGTGAAAAATTTGCGGCTAATGGTCGCGTACCTGGAGGCTTCCTCAAAAGAGAAGGTCGCCCATCAGACAACGAAATCTTGACGATGAGATTGATCGACCGCGTATTGCGTCCTTTGTTCCCAAAGGATTACCACGCTGAGATTCAATTGATGATCCAAATGATTTCTTACGATCCTGAAGTTGAAGCCACTTCACTTACGGGTCTAGCTGCGTCTGCAGCAATCGCAGTTAGTGATCTTCCATTCGACGGCCCAATCTCTGAGGTTCGCGTTGGACGCATTAACGGAGAGCACATCATCAACCCTACCCCAGCTCAAATCGAAGAACTAGAAGTCGATATGGTTATCGGTGCTTCGAAAGACAGCGTTGTAATGGTTGAAGGTGAAATGCAAGAAATTTCAGAAGAGGAAATGGTTGAAGCGATCAAGTTCGCTCACGATGCCATTAAGGTACAGATTGAAGCGCAAGAGCGTTTAGCTGCACAAGTTCCTGCTTCTCAAAATAAGCGTGAGTACAGCCACGAAGTACACAGCGACGAAGTTCGTGAAGATGTAATGGCTGCTACCTATGACAAGGTATACGAAGTTGCTAAGAGCGGATTGCCAAAGCACGAGCGTTCAGCTGGATTTAAAGCAGTATTGAACGAATACCTCGAAGGTAAAGACGAAGCTTGGCTGGAAGAGAACACTGGTTTTGCAAAGCGTTACTTTCACGATGTGGAGTACAAGGCAATG
>DJCX01000044.1:0-4354 GCA_002430755.1 Flavobacteriales bacterium UBA5939
ATCACCGGCAGCATCTGTGGGTATAAAACCCAAGAGATCGCGACAAAGCTGACCCGTGAATGCCGCTACATGGACAAGCTCGTAGACGAGTTGGCTAAAGGCAAGAAAATGGAAAAAATCCTTCGAACTCAATAACACTCTACATGGAAACTGAAAACACACCAAACGAACAGCCAAAACAAGAATTAACTATTACAGATATGGCAGCTGGCTATATCAATGAAACTAGAAAATGGGCCCAATTCCTAGCTATTCTTGGCTTTATTGGAGCAGGATTAATTGCCATCATGGCCATTTTCGCCGGTTCCATGTTCTCTGGAATGATAGGCGCCGGAGGGATTGCGTTTACTGTACTTTACCTACTAATGGCACTCCTGTATTTCTTCCCATCACTGTACCTGTTTAGGTTTAGCGAAAAGTCAAATAGAGCACTCTACAAAAAGGATTCGGATGAACTTGAAGCGGCCATGGGCAACCTAAAATCGACCTTCAAATTTTATGGTGTTACAGCGATTATTGTGATCAGCTTGTACCTATTGATGTTCGTCTTTGCCGGTGTAGGTGCCGGAATGGGGATGTTCGTCGACTAAACTACCTCAGCCCCATCTTCCGGGGTTAAACCCTCGTAATTTTCTTTGAAATGCTTGAGAAGCGTCCTTCCGTAATGACGGTTGCGACGCTTCGCTTTTTTCTTATTGGCCCTTTTCTCTGTGCGCTTGTCCTTTACGATGTCGTCTAGGTCTTTCGCTTGGTCGATTTTTTCAAAATCCTGAATCTGGGTGCGTTTCATTTCAAATACTCTGCTATCAACTATTACATAGTACCTTTGTTAATGTTCATATACATCTAAAAGAATTGGACCATGGCCCAACTAGAATGGCAAACCGTCAAGGAATACGAGGAAATCACATTTAAGCAGCTTAACGGCGTCGCACGAATTGCGTTCAACCGTCCTGAGGTGCGCAATGCATTTACTCCAAAGACCGTAGACGAGCTTTGGGAAGCACTCATCTTGTGCCACGAGAGCCAAGAGATCGGTGTTGTACTTATCACTGGTGAGGGACCTTCACCGAAAGACGGCGGCTGGGCATTCTGCTCCGGCGGTGACCAACGCGTTCGTTCAACCACTGGATACAAAGGTGAGAACGGCATCAATAGGTTTAACATCCTTGATGTTCAACGTCAGATCCGATTCATGAATAAGGTAGTCATAGCCGTAGTACCGGGTTGGGCAGTTGGCGGTGGCCACAGTCTTCATGTAGTGTGTGATATGACCATAGCCTCAAAGGAACACGCCATCTTCAAACAAACCGATGCGGATGTCGCAAGCTTCGACGGCGGATTTGGTTCAGCTTACCTAGCACGCCAAGTGGGTCAGAAAAGAGCACGAGAAATTTTTTTCCTTGGGGCTGAGTACTCTGCGCAAGAAGCCTACGAAATGGGCATGGTAAACAAGGTAGTACCGCATGAAGAACTGGAACAGACAGCTTACGACTGGGCGCAGGAGATCATGACGAAAAGCCCTACGGCCATTAAGATGTTGAAGTTTGGGTTTAACCTGATCGACGACGGATTGGTCGGTCAACAAGTGTACGCTGGAGAAGCTACTCGTTTGGCCTACGGTACAGACGAAGCCGTTGAAGGCCGCAATGCCTTCTTGGAAAAACGACCTAGAGACTTCTCTAAATTTCCGAAGTTTCCTTAATGTGTCATCAAGACACATTAATAAAAAGTTCTTATCTTAGGCAAAGCAAGCGTCTACCCCTGCTTAATGCTCCGTATACTAACCTAAGATTTTGAACCGATTCATGAATAAATCCCCTGGCTAATTTCAACGAATTAACGCTGAATTAATTAGTGACTAACTGCCACAAACATATATTTGAGCATGAATCTAAGCCAAATTGTAAACCAATACAACGACAAGTACCTCCCTCACCTCAGCGCGGATATTGTCATTTTTGGTTATAAAAACGATGCCTTACACTGTCTTTTATTGCAATTTGGTGACCGCTGGTTTCTTCCTGGCGGACACATCGAAAAAAACGAGGATGTAGGTAGCGCTGCGGAGCGAATTGTAGAGGCTCGAACTAAATTACAGCGCAAATTCTTGCACTTTTTCAATGTCTTCGGCAAAGGCGACCGCTCGTTCTCCGAGGACTTCAAACGAATTTTTCAAGCAAAAGGCCTTGAGATTGATCAGAATCACCCCATGCTCGACAGGTATGTGACCCTTGGCTACATCGCCTTGGTCGAAATGGATTCGGTAGCCCCGGAAGTTGGAAGTTTTGACGACGCTATTGCCTGGCATCCTATCAACGAACTTCCTGCTATGGTCGGGGACCATGAACAAATCATTCGAAACGCCCAAGAGTACCTCGTAGGACTGAATGAATTCACTCCTGTTGGTCATCACCTGCTGCCGGAATACTTTACTATGCCTCAGCTGCATAAACTGAATCAAGTGATTACTGGCAGGGATCTAGACCGCAGTCGTTTCCAAAAGAAAATGCTCGCACTGGACATCTACAAACGTCACGATGAAATCACAACCTCTTTAAGGGGACGGAATCCGTATCTTTATTCCTATGATGGAAAAGATACCCTCGAGCGCAGATAAGGCAATTAAAGAAGTTATTTCTCAGCGAAAAACTACAAAGGTCCTTGCTCAAGCACCTTGGTCGCCAACACTTACCCCTGAAGCACAGCATTCCTTGATCAATGACTTATTGGAATTAGCGTCTAGCGCTCCCTACCATTATAAAAGTGCTGAACGCTATAAACGCGGCGACTTAACAAGTACCCTTCCTTTCCGCGCATATACCCTAAATGCAAATAATTGCAGGACACTCGCGGATCAACTGCATGAGGTACAACCGCCGGCCGGTAAGGTCATGAACATGCTCTGGGCGGCAGAAGCTATGATTATGATGAGTTGGTTGCCTGATGTTTTCGGCGAACAACCAGAAGTTCGAGAGATGGAACCGATTCCCTTTACCGGAAACTTGCGCAACATGGAACATATTGCAGCGGCTAGTGCCGCCATTCAGAATATACTTCTAGGAGCAACAGCAGCAGGCCATCCGTCTTACTGGTCATCCGGTGGAACCCTGCGTCAAAAGGAAGCACGGACCTTACTGGATATACCTATGGACGAAATTTTCTTGGGGTGCCTTTTCGTATTCCCTAAGGATGCTTTGGAAAGAGGAGCAGACGTCAAACTAGGAAAATTAAGAAGTGAAGGAAAAGTACTTTCTTCATGGTCAAAATCTATAGAACTGTAATCAATGAAAAATTGGCTCATACTATTAGGACTTACGCTAGTACTCTTTAGCTGCGAAACGCAATCTGAAGATCCGGCAATGAATACCATTATGCCTCTTGGTGCTTCACGCGTTCAAGGGAGCCCACCGGGATACCACAGCTATAGGTATAAACTGTGGAAGAAACTGCGCAACAACGATTGGAACATAGATTTTATCGGCACTCAGATTGATACAGAATTGTATCCTATGGTGAATGACGAAGAGTTTGATCCGCACCACGAAGGACACAGCGGATGGACTTCTGGGCAACTGTTGGCTGAATTATCAGATTGGACAGCAGTGCTAGATACCCCAGACATTGTCCTTTTCAGCTCGCCAGGAGGTAATGATGCGCTGGATGGATTTTCCTATGACAGTATCATGGTGAATGTGGTGGATATTGTTGAAGGTCTTCAAGAATTCAATCCTGAAGTCACCATCATTATCGAGAAAATGGCGCCCGGTCATAGCGCCGTCATGATGGGGAATTTAGCTGTATTTCACGCTCGACTTTTGAATGAATTGGACAGTATTGCGTCCGCATTAAGCACCACTACCTCACAAGTTTTGACCATCGATATGGCAACAGGGTTTACAGACGATATGCTCGCAGACCCCATTCACTATAATCAAGACGGAGCTACTTTTATAGCGAACAAATATTACGACGCACTAACTCCACTGCTTGAAGAATAAGTCGTAACTTAATGTTTATGAGATTTTTACAGATATTGTTTTGCTTTGTTCTAGCAGCCTGTGGTACTAATGGCGGTGGTGGGAATTCCCCTTTGCCCGACAATACCACTACGGTGATATTCGAGCACGATGGGCTTCAAAGAAGCGCATTGATTTATACTCCAGAAGGGTACGATTCGTCATTTGCCCTACCCGTAGTCTTAAATTTTCACGGGTTTGGCGGACTAGCACAAGACCATCGAACGACAGTGGCCATGGATCATGTAGCAGATTCTGCCCAGTTCTTATTAGTGTTCCCTCAAGGTAGTTTGTTGGACGGTGATTCTCCACATTGGAATAATGCCCTACCCTCA
>DJCX01000044.1:4652-6333 GCA_002430755.1 Flavobacteriales bacterium UBA5939
TATGCCTGTGGGTATTCGAACGGCGGTATGATGTCCTATGCTTTGGCCTGTTATCTCAGCAATGAAATAGCCGCAGTAGCATCCATGTCAGGCTGTTTTTCAGACACCTCAAGCACGTGTCAACCTTCACATCCTCTGGCCACCTTGAGTATACACGGTACCAATGATGGTGTAATTGCTTACGAAGGCGGAGACGATATTCTCAGCCAGCAAGTCACACTGCAGTACTGGGCGCACACGAATAATTGTAACGAAACACCGCAGATTACTTCTATTCAGTCTTCCTCCTATCCATTAGAACATTACAGCTATACGGGTGGGGACAGCAGCGTCGTTGCAGAACTCTACAAAGTGATTGGTGGAGACCATTATTGGCTAAACTTCAGCATCGACCAAAAGAATACCAACTGGATCATGTGGGAATTCTTTGACCAATTCGACATCTACGGCAAGCGCTAACAACTTTCTTATTCACAGATTGTTGCAGTAAGATGGCAGGATTAGTGGAAAACAAACGAATTGAGGTAAAATCTATAACCGAACTTCATCATTGGCTCTTGAGCCATCACACAAGTGATGAAAGCTGGTGGTTGGTCACCTACAAAAAAGCCGTTATCGATAAGTACGTCGACCGCTGGGATGTATTGGATGAACTCATATGCTTTGGTTGGATTGATGGCATCCGAAAAAAGTTAGACGACCATCGCACTATGCAACTTATTTCAAAGCGCAAAGTGCAACATTGGGCGAAAAGCTATAAAGAACGTACCGCACTACTGACGAAAGAGGGGCGTATGCACTCTAGTGGATTAAAAAGTGTCGAAGACGGAAAAAATAATGGATTGTGGCACTTTATGGACGATGTTGATAACCTGATTATACCCAATGACTTAGAAACCTCCTTGAAATCTGCAGAAGGTGCCTTTGAATTCTTTGACAAGATCAACGACTCTTCCAAACGGAATTCCTTACGTTGGCTAAAATTGGCCAAGACGGAAAAAACTCGACAAAAAAGACTTCTCGAGCTCACGCGATTATCGGCACGAGGTGAAAAACTCCCCGGCTCTTAAGCACTATCTTTACCGTCGCATATGACGGACCCACTTTTTCATCCTTTCGAAAGTTCTCTCGAAGGCATCTCGGTGCCTGAAGCATTCACGTATCCATTTTTCTATACGCCACATGCCCTTGTAGAGCTCGCTTCCGAAGAACTTCAACACCACCTCGAAGCAAACGACCTGCGTCACAATTTCGGACTTGGCAATCATGAAGACCTTGTGGAGCAAGGAAAGATGTTTGGTGTGCTCGTAGTACGAAACCAAGACGGCCAGCTAGGCTGGTTAGCAGCCTATTCAGGAAAAATTCACGAAGAAGTTGAAGGCTATTTTGTCCCTCCCATATGCGACATTCATGCTGCTCAGTCTTTCTACAAAAAAGGAGAGGTTGAACTCAATGCTATGAGCGCAGACATTCAAGCAAAGGAAAACAACCCCGAACGGTTAGAAGCCATTGCAAAGATTACTCAGCGCCTAAACGAAATCAAAGAGCACCTAAGAAAGGGTCGAGCAGATCTGAAAGAGGCTAAAAAGGCGCGGCAGAAATACCGCGAAACGGTCGCTAAGGTGATGAGCGAATCGGACTTTGAAAAGGTGAAAGAGCGCCTCGCGCAGGAAAGTATTCA
>DJCX01000044.1:6628-15660 GCA_002430755.1 Flavobacteriales bacterium UBA5939
CTTGAAGAATATGCCCGTGAAATTGAGGCGATGAAGGAGGTTCGCAAAGCGAAATCCAACCAACTTCAGCGTGAGATTTTTGACCACTATGTGTTTCTCAATGCCTCAGGTAAAGAAAAGGTTTTGAGCCAATGCTTTCCGGATTTTGATCTTCGCCATCCGCCAAGCGGTTCTGGTGATTGTGCGGCACCAAAGCTGTTACAATATGCCTATCAAAAAGGACTGTCTCCCATTTGTATGGGTGAGTTTTGGTGGGGTTCAGCGCCGGTTAAAGAAGTACGAAAACACAAGTACTTCTACCCATCTTGTGCTTCGCGTTGTCGCCCCATCCTCGGCCACATGCTGCAAGGATTACACGTTGAAGAAAACCCATTGTTAACCTTTGGCAAGGACAAGCCCATGCCAGTGGTCTATGAAGACGATGACTTAGTGGTGGTGAACAAACCTGCGGGATTACTCAGTGTCCCAGGGGTAGACATTGAAGATTCGGCGCTCGTGCGCGTAAAGCACATGTATCCGGAGGCTACGGGAGCCATCCTATTGCACCGACTTGATATGAGTACATCAGGGCTGCTTATGTTCACCTTGAATCCAAAGGCGAATAAACGCATGCAACGCCAATTCATAAAACGTCAGGTAAATAAGACCTATATAGCCGATGTAGTCGGAAGCCTTGAAACTAATGAAGGAATCATCTCACTGCCCCTGGCGCCGGATTATTACGACCTGCCACGACAGATGGTCTGCCATAAAACCGGTAAGCCGTCAGAAACCAAATGGACTGTAGTGGAGCGTGTGGAAGGAATTACTCGATTAGCGATGAAGCCAGTCACAGGAAGGACGCACCAGTTGCGCGTGCACTGTGCCCATCCAGAAGGATTAGGGCTGCCCATGGTAGGTGACGAATTGTACGGAGTGATTGGAGAGCGCCTGCATCTACACGCGCACAAATTGGAATTCCAGCATCCGACTACCAAGGAATTAATTACTATTACAGCGCCAATTCCTTTTTAATTATGGAAGAAATCAGTGTTTTAAAAGGTGAGGTGTTGAGTCGACCAAATACGTTTTCACATAAAGTCTTCTTTGTGAAGCAGGGGCTACTCAGGAGTTATCACCTTGATGAGAAAGGGAAAGAACACACTTTCTTATTTGCTCCAGAAGATTGGGTTATTAGCGATTTAACCACCTTAGACCAACCTACAGAATTATTCATTGAGGCTCTTGAGGATAGCACCGTGTTAGTATCCAAAAAACAATTAGACCTTCCGCTTTCGGATCCAAAAAAGATAATCAAGCGTCTTCATGTTATGCAACAGCGTATCATATTATTAATGTCGAGCTCAGCCATTCAGCGTTTTGAATATTTCCAGTCGACCTATCCTAATTTGATTACTCGGGTACCGCAGAAGATGATCGCTTCTTTTCTTGGCATCACTCCTGAAGCACTGAGTAAAGTGAAAAATGAAGCCCTAAAACGTTCTTAATCAAGATTAATTTTTATTTGATGAGCTCTAGCGATTTTTGACGAAAATAATCGCATATGGAAATTATAAATTGGATCGTTTCAGGACTTCTCAGCTTGGCATTTATTGCAGGCGGACTTATGAAAATCTCTCAACCTAAAGAGAAGATGGAGTCCCAAATGAAATGGATGGAAGACTTTTCCAATCTTCAAATAAGAGGTATTGGAAGTTTAGAATTAATCGCTGCACTGGGAGTTCTTTTCGGTCGAATTACGGAAAATCAATTGATTACGGTTATTTCGGCGGCAGTTTTGGGTGCTACTATGATTGGAGCGGCTTTAGTGCACTTAAGAAGAGGTGAGCAGAAAGAAGTAGTAACTAACATTCTACTATTCGCACTTTCGATAGGAGCTATTCTATTTAATTCAGGGAATCTCCTGTAATCTCATTTATTTTTGCTCTCTATGGGAGTAGAAATAGAACGGAAATATTTAGTGGCTGGAGACACCTGGAAATCAGAGGTGCTCCAGTCATTCAATTTAAAGCAAGGGTACTTGCAAACCGAGCCTGAACGAACTGTTAGGATTCGAATCAGTGGTTACAAAGCATTCTTGACCATTAAGGGCAAGACTGAAGGCATCTCAAGGGTAGAGTTTGAATACGAAGTTCCCACGGAGGAGGCCTTGGATCTGCTGAAGTTAAGTGCCAATACACCAATCGAAAAAACCAGACACATCATTAAGGTAGATGGTCATGTTTGGGAGATTGATGTCTTTGAAGGCGCCAATCATGGGCTCGTGCTTGCCGAAGTAGAGCTACAGTCGGAAGACGAGCAGATTGTTCTACCGTCTTGGATTGGGCCTGAAGTTAGTGATGACCCTAGGTACTTTAATTCTCACCTGAGTCAAAATCCCTTCAACGAATGGGGATGATTTCTGATGTAGCCGATTACTTCATTGACGGCTGCGGCCGTTGTGATTTGCACGCAACAGATGCTTGCAAGGCTCGAAAATGGTCTGCACCCTTAGCGCTACTGCGCGAGGAATTGTTGGCATCGGGATTAACGGAGGAAGTAAAATGGGGACAGCCGACCTACACACTTAACGGAAAGAATCTTGCCATGCTTTATGCCATGAAAGAACACTGCGGCATTAGTTTCTTTAAAGGGGTTTTACTTGAAGACGACTCCAATAAGTTGAGTATGGCAGGACCGAATACGCACGCACCAAGACTGCTCAAAATCACAAGTACGAAAGAGGTCGAAACCATGCGCCCTTTCATTCAAGGTTTCATCACGAATGCAATCAAGGTAGAGCGTGAAGGCACCCCACTTCCTGAAGTAGTGCGAGAATATACATTGCCAAGCATTCTGGAAGAACGACTACTTATCGATCCTGATTTTGCATCAGCCTGGGAGGTCCTCACACCAGGTCGGCAGCGCTCCTACATCCTGCATATTGGCGGTGCCAAGCAAGAAAAAACACAGCAAAATAGACTGCAGAAATCACTCCCTAAAATCTACGCTGGAAAGGGATTCAATGAATATTAAACGACGTAGTTTTGCGCCATGGGTAAAGACAAACTCCGCAAGTTTCGCGAAAACGAAGAGATGCACAATGTCGTGCAACCGACTACAGAAGAGGTACGAAGCGGCCTACCTTTGAAAGGTACTTGGGCAAAGGACCAATTTTCAAATGGTAATGGTCTGGTGTTAGAGCTTGGTTGTGGAAAGGGTGAATACACTGTGGAATTGGCCCGAAGAACTCCTAATAAGAACCATATTGGTGTCGACATTAAGGGCGCTCGCATGTGGAGAGGCGCAAAGACAGCTACCGAAGAAGGACTCGAAAATGTGGCCTTTCTACGGACGAGAATTGACTTTATAGAGCATTGTTTTGGGGAAAATGAAGTGGATGAAATCTGGATCACTTTCCCAGACCCTCAGATTAAACACAACCGCGCTAAACATAGACTGACACATCCGCAATACCTCTTGAAGTATGCTAAATTCTTAAAGCCCGGTGGCACGGTCAACCTGAAATGTGATAGTGAGTATCTGCACGGGTACACGCACGGTATCGTTCATATGCTCGGTCTCGAAATTGAGGAAGCGTACCACGATATCTACAAACAAATCAAGCCCAACGAAGGCATCCTTTTTGATGTCATCACGCATTATGAAACCATTTGGCTCAACCAAGGCAAGGCCATCACCTACCTGCGCTTTAAACTAGACGGCATAGAAGAGGCTATGGCGAGATTGAGCAAGTAATGGCAAGCGAATTCTTCGATAGGGTCTACAAAGTAGTGCGTCTGATTCCAGCTGGAAAGGTGACCACCTACGGACACATTGCACGTTTCTTAGGCGCCGGAAGAAGTGCTCGTGTGGTAGGATATGCCATGAATGCATCCCATAGCGATCAGAGCATTCCGGCGCACCGAGTCGTCAATCGTATTGGTGTACTCACTGGTAAGCATTTCTTCGGAGGGTCAACACTTATGCAAGACCTACTAGAGAGCGAGGGTATTACCATAGTGGAAGACCAAATTCAAGAATTCCAGAAACATCTTTGGGATCCAATGGAACACCTGAACCAAGAGGAGTTTTTAGAAGATCTTATTTAACAAAGTCCAAAGCTTGTTGAGCAAGCGAAGGCCACTGTTCCTTGTAAGTGTCGGGGATTTGCAACCAATCCTTCATTGGACGTCCTTTTCCAGAAGGATCAAAGAGCTTAGAGCCCTCAAAATTTGGCAACATAGTTTGGATCGCCTCCTTTCCTGCTTTGACAACCAAGCACTCCTGAAAACCGCAGACAAAATGAGCTTTTCCAACCTTTAACGAAGGTTTTCCAAACAATTGACCTGGTTCAACCCCTTCGAGGGACTCAGCAAGTACAGCTAATTCTTCCTTCACGATGGTGCATTAAGTTCTTGCTGCAATAGTTCGAAATATCGAGCAATGTGTAACCCGTCCATCAGCGCATGATCTACCTCCAACTGGAACGGGAGGTAATACTTGCCTTCTCGCTGAAAAATCTTTCCAAAAACGGTTCTTGGAATACTGTGTCCTTCGCCTTTTTTTGGATGGGTAAAAGAGGTAAATGAAATCCAAGGAATGGTGGTTCCGTACATCAGGTTGGTGCGATCTGGCCTTGGGTCTAATGGGAGGCCAGCTGCTGCCTTCTTGGTGATTTCTCTTGAGCGGCGGATAAAATCTAATAGAGACTCTTCGGGAATCCATGGATAATAAGCGAAGGTGAACGCGTCGCTGCCATCTTTTAAAACGGAGCAACCCATATCTATACTACTGTACTCCACCACCCCATCGTCTTGGCGACGGAGGCGCATTGGACGGTATTTGTTCGCCGCCGAAAGTGTGCAATAAAGAAGGGCGTGGTGGATACTCAAGGAATGGGTCCTACAAAACTCCCAAAGGGCAGTTGCCTCTAGCTCAACAGTAATGCCGACGAAAGGGTCTTTGAAATCCTTGAAGAAAAGATAGCTTTCCTTACGGTCCCAATTCTCGATATCAACCTTGATTTTCATGCTGACGAAGATACCGATTGAACGTATCTTTAACTCATGAATCACGAAGTAATACGCGACTACGCCCTAAGTTTTCCCTTTGCCGACGAAAGTTTTCCCTTCGACGATACCTCACTCGTGTTCAAGGTTCACGGTAAGATGTATGCTATTTTAAGCCTCGATGATCAACCCGCAAGAATTAATCTAAAAAACGATCCTGAGCGCAACATTGAGCTACGCGAAGAGCACGATTGGATTATACCCGGCTATCATTCGAACAAGCGCCATTGGAACACAGTTATTGTTGAAGAATACGCCTCCTGGGAACTCATCAAAGAGATGATTGAAACCAGCTATAAACTTGTTTGGCAAAAGCTGCCAAAGAAAGTGCGAGAAGGCGGTGTATAGTGTATTTTAGCAGACTATGAAAAACATCCGTAATTTCTGTATAATCGCCCACATCGATCACGGGAAGTCTACCTTGGCTGACCGCTTGTTAGACGTGACTTCCGCCGTAAGTGACCGTGAAAAGCAAGACCAGCTTTTGGACGATATGGATCTCGAACGCGAGCGTGGTATTACCATCAAATCGCATGCGGTCCAGATGTACCATGAGAAAAACGGAGAAAAATACACGATCAACCTGATTGACACTCCAGGACACGTAGACTTCTCCTACGAAGTTTCACGTTCTATTGCTGCCTGTGAAGGAGCCCTATTGATCGTAGATGCGGCGCAAGGCATCCAAGCGCAGACCATCTCAAACTTGTATTTGGCTCTCGAGCACGATCTAGAGATTATTCCTATTCTCAACAAGATCGACCTACCTTCTGCCAACCCTGAGGAGATTGGTGACCAGATTATTGATTTGATTGGTTGCGACCGCGAAGAGATATTGCACTGCTCGGCAAAGACTGGACAAGGTGTGCCGGAAATCCTCGATGCGATTATCGAACGTATTCCAGCCCCAGAAGGAGATCCAGACGGTCCACTTCAAGCACTGATTTTTGACAGCCACTTCAACCCGTTCCGAGGTATTGAGGCCATTTATAAAGTCGTCAATGGCTCGATTAAGAAGGGTCAACGCGTAAAATTTATGTCAACCGGTAAGCAATACGATGCCGATGAGATTGGTGTGAATTTAATTAAGCAGCACCCGACGAAGGAAATTAAAACTGGAGATGTTGGTTACATCATTTCGGGAATTAAGGAGGTTAAAGAGGTAAAGGTTGGTGATACCATCACTGGCGCAGAAACTCCTGCAGAAAATGCTATTGAAGGGTTTGAGGAAGTAAAACCAATGGTATTTGCGGGTATTTACCCTGTGGACACCGAAGAGTTCGAAGAGCTTCGCGCTTCATTAGAAAAGCTACAACTTAACGATGCGTCTCTAACTTTTGAGGCCGAAACGTCTGCTGCACTTGGTTTCGGATTCCGTTGTGGATTCCTAGGCATGCTACACATGGAAATCATCCAGGAACGATTGGAGCGGGAGTTCAACATGACCGTGATTACTACCGTACCCAACGTTAGCTACAAGGCTTATATGAAAAGTGATCCGGATAATGTTTTATGGGTTCAAAACCCAACTGACTTCCCCGATCCAACGAAGATGGACTACATGGAAGAGCCTTTCATCAAAGCACAAATCATTACAAGTGCAGACTTTGTAGGCCCTGTAATGAACCTTTGTATTGGAAAGCGCGGTCAGTTGACCAACCAAACGTACCTCACCAGCGACCGTGTAGAACTGAGTTTCGATATGCCATTGGCTGAAATTGTTTTTGATTTCTACGACCGATTAAAAACCATCTCTAAAGGGTATGCTTCTTTCGACTACCACCCTATAGGCTACCGTGAAAGTGTCCTTGTTAAGGTTGATGTTATGCTAAACGGCGATCCCGTAGATGCATTAAGTGCACTGATCCACAAAGACAACGCGTACGATATCGGTAAAAAGATGTGTACGAAGTTGAAAGAATTGATCCCGCGTCAACAGTTCATGATTGCCATCCAAGCAGGTATTGGCAATAAGATTATTGCTCGTGAAACGCTGAGTGCACTGCGTAAGGATGTTACTGCGAAGTGTTACGGTGGTGATATTTCACGTAAGCGCAAGCTTCTTGAAAAGCAAAAAGCAGGTAAGAAGCGTATGCGCCAGCTTGGTAACGTGGAGATTCCTCAAAGCGCCTTTTTAGCGGTTCTAAAACTGAACGATTAAGACCTATATTGTAGGTATGATTACACCTACAATCGTCGAATTCGAAGGCGCACTGTTATGTGGCGCCTCAGCTTCAATGTCCCTTAGATCTTTCACCCCTTGGACCCTTTGGCCCAAAGTGATGCCTAAGCTCGCTCGTGTGAGCAACCGCTGCAATGCAGACCTAATTTCTTTACGCTCTTTTGACGGCGTGCCTGTTTTCGGTCCCACGGCAGATCCAAATTTTACCTACTGGGGCGGTGCCGAAGTGAACTGTCCTAACGAAGGTCTTGAGCACCTTGAAATCCCAGCGGGCACCTATGCTGTGTTTCACTACAAAGGGCTGAGCAACGACTCAACAGTGTGGCGCTATATCTATAGTAAATGGCTACCCAACAGTAAATGGGAGTTGGACGACCGCCCGCACTTCGAACGCCTAGGAGTGAAGTATAAGAACGAGGACCCAAATTCAGAAGAAGACATCTACATTCCTATTCGACCAAGAGCATAAAAAAACCCCGGCCTTGAGGCCGGGGTTTTTGATGTGTTAGCCTTGCGGCTGCGTTTAGGATCTTATTTGTTGTTGCTCAATGAAGCGAACAAGTAATCGCGGTTCATGCGCGCGATGTTTTCTAGGGAAATGCCCTTTGGACACTCTACCTCACAAGCACCTGTGTTCGTACAGTTACCAAAGCCTTCTAGGTCCATTTGGTTCACCATATTCAATACACGCTCCTTCGCCTCAGGCTGTCCTTGTGGAAGCAATGAGAACTGGCTGATCTTCGCTGATGCAAACAACATCGCTGAAGAATTCTTACACGTTGCAACACATGCCCCACAACCAATACAAGTTGCAGCATCAAATGCCTTGTCTGCGTTTTCCTTTGGTACAGGAATAGCGTTGGCATCGATCGTGTTACCCGAGGTGTTTACCGAGATAAATCCTCCGGCACGCTGAATGCGGTCAAAAGCAGAACGGTCTACCATCAAATCTTTGATGATAGGGAACGCCTTCGCACGGAACGGCTCAATATAGATGGTGTCGCCACTCTTGAATTCACGCATGTGCAACTGACACGTTGTGATTTTACGGCCTGGACCGTGTGCTTCACCATTGATAAATAGCGAACACATACCACAAATACCTTCACGACAATCGTGATCGAACACTACCGGCTCAATGCCCTGGTCGATCAATTGCTCGTTCAAGTAATCGAGCATTTCAAGGAAGCTCATGTCCTCCTCTACACCCGAGATTGGGTAAGTTTTCATTTCACCCTTTGCTTCAGGGCCTGCTTGTCTCCAGATCTTTAATGTTAAATCCATAGTCTGAATTATTTGTAAGAACGAGTCTTCAATTCAACATTCTCGAAAGTCAATTCTTCTTTGTGCAATTTGGCTTCTGCAGGAACACCTGTGAACTCCCATGCACTTACAAAGGCAAAGTTTGCGTCATCACGTAATGCTTCACCTTCCTCACTTTGGTATTCTTCGCGGAAATGACCACCACAGCTCTCGTTGCGCTCTAGTGCATCTTTCGCCATCAACTCACCAAGCTCGATGAGGTCAGCCACACGGCCCGCCTTATCTAGTTCTGGGTTCATACCGTTCGCGCTACCAAGCACTCGAACGTCTGCGTAGAACTCTTCGCGTAATGATTGGATATCCGCAATTGCTTGCTTCAAGCCTTTCTCATTACGAGCCATACCTACTTCGTTCCACATAATCTTACCGAGACGCTTGTGGAAGAAGTCAACAGATTTGGTACCGTTATTATTGATGAACTTATCCGTGCGCTCACGAACCACTTTTTCAGCTTCTTCAAATTCTGGAGAATCTGT
>DJCX01000044.1:15915-16379 GCA_002430755.1 Flavobacteriales bacterium UBA5939
TTGGCACCGTGGTCTGAGAAATTGGCCTCACCCAAAGCAAAACACCCCGGGATTGAAGTCATCAAATTGTAATCTACCCAAAGACCACCCATGGTATAGTGTACCGCTGGGTAAATCATCATAGGCTCCTTATACGGGTTAGATGCCGTAATCTTCTCGTACATCTGGAAGAGGTTACCGTATTTGGCTTCTACCACTTTCTCACCCAATGCTTTGATATCTGCATCAGACGGGTTGTTCACCCCTTTTACGAGTGCTTCCTCTTTTCCGTAGCGAACGATAGCTGCTGCGAAATCTAGATAAACTGCCTCACCAGTTTTGTTGACACCGTAGCCTGCATCACAACGCTCTTTCGCTGCACGCGAGGCAACATCACGCGGAACAAGGTTACCGAAGGCCGGGTAACGACGCTCCAGGTAGTAATCTCTGTTTTCCTCTGCGATATCGTTCGGGTGAAGTTTACC
>DJCX01000069.1 GCA_002430755.1 Flavobacteriales bacterium UBA5939
GTTGTGATTGAATGTATTCAGGCAGGTAGTGGATATATTCCCGCCGACCCCGCATGGATTAAAGCTGTGCGTGCGCGTTGCAGAGAAGTCGGTGCCTTGATGATTCTGGATGAGATTCAAACCGGCATGGGAAGAACAGGACCCTGGTTTGCGCACTTGGACTACGGCTTCTGTCCAGATATCATGTGTTTAGCGAAAGCCTACGGCGGGGGTTTACCTCTGGGCGCTTTTGTCGCTCCTGAACACATCATGAAAGTCATTCAAGCAGATCCAATCTTAGGACACATTACCACCTTTGGCGGTAACCCCGTGAGTTGTGCGGCTTCTTTAGGTGTTTTTGAGGCGCTTGAATCTTCCCCTGAACTCATGGCAGATATCCCGGCCAAGGCGCAGCACATTCGAGAAGTGCTTGTTCATCCGAGTATTGAAAAGATCAGTGGTAAGGGTCTCATGTACTGCCTGTGGCTCAAGCCTGAAATAGACGGTTTTGCCCTCATCGCTCGCTTAGAAAAAGAAGGGTTGATTACCAATAGTTTCTTGTTCGCGGAAAACGCCATACGTATCACACCACCGCTTACCATTACCAATGAAGAGCTTGATAGAGGATTGAAGCTCATTCTTAGTGTAATCGAGGAACTGACGGCATAAATCAAATCTTTCTGGGGCCAATTGAGCACTCACCTTTTTCCCTTAAATTACCGCTCGGTAACACGCTAACACTCTAAACATGACCCGTAAAGTCAAATTAAGCTTTACGCAGATCTTGAACATGAACGTCGGGTTCTTCGGCATTCAATACAGCTTCGGTCTGCAACAAAGCGCAGTCAACCCCATTTATGATTTTCTAGGTGCCAGTCCGCATGAAATTCCATTGTTGAATCTAGCCGGTCCCATGACCGGACTTATCGTACAACCCATTATTGGTGCAATGAGCGACAAGACTTGGTCGCCAAAATGGGGACGCAGAAAGCCGTACTTCCTCGTAGGTGCCCTGCTCTGTTCCCTCGCGCTTTTTATCTATCCATTCAGCTCGTCTCTATGGATGGCAGCCGGGCTTCTTTGGATATTGGACGCAGGAAACAACACCGCTATGGAGCCTTACAGAGCTTTCATTGCAGATACCCTCGATGAAGAGCAGCAGCCTTTGGGTTTTCAAATGCAAAGCTTCTTCACAGGGCTTGGCCAAACCTTGGCTAACCTCAGCCTATTCATCTTCCCTATGATCTTTGTTGGGATGACGGGTAAACTCCCGACGTGGGTATTTGCCTCCTTCTTTCTTGGCGCTGTAATGTCCATTGGTACCATTTGGTGGAGTATGGGCAAAACCGAAGAAGTACCTCCAACGGACGAGGAAATTGAAAAAATGAAAGCCGAGCCGCTCAATGTACTTTCCCCGTTCAAAGATATCATCAGCGCCATAGGCAGTATGCCTAAGGTCATGTGGCAACTAGCAGCGGTCTACCTATTTCAGTGGTATGCCCTGTTCTGCTATTGGCAAAACAGCTCGAAAAGTGTTGCGCTAAGCGTTTGGGGAGCTACACCAGCGGATAATCCCGAAGCCTACGTTGAGGCTGTGAGTTGGACAGGGTTGGTGAACGGTTGGTACAATATTGTCACTTTCCTGACGGCCTTCTTATTGGTCCGATTCGCTAAAAAACATGGGGCCAAGATGGTACATTTCGCCTGCCTCCTTCTCGCAGCTGCAGGATTTTTAGCCTTCCCACACATCGCTAATAAAACCATGCTGTTTGTCGCTATCACAGGATTCGGTATTGGTTGGGCTTCTATGATGGGTATTCCTTATCTAATGGTGGTAAACGATATTCCAAAGGAGCGCTATGGCGTTTATATGGGTGTGATCAACATGATGATTGTCATCCCGATGATCTTCCAAAACTTGAGCTTCGGATACATCCTAAAGAATTACTTGGGTAATGACCCAAGACAAGCCATCACCTTTGCCGGTATTCTTCTCATCATTAGTGCAATACTGACATTGCGTGTACGTACAGCCAAGGCGTAACGGCAAACGAAATTTATTGCATTAAAAAGGCGCCCTTCGGGCGCCTTTTTAGATCTGTATTTTTCTATTCTTTGATAAACTTAAGGGTTCTTCCATCCTTCAGTCGCAATAAGTACATGCCTGAGGCATAACCAGAAATATCGAGCGTGGACTGAACGCTTTGGAAGGTTCCACGAGCAATGAGCTTCCCAGAGATATCGAGCACCTCGTAATTCAATGTGCCGCTGAGCTGATCCAATGAAATTTGAAGGGCGGTGCTTGCTGGAATTGGACGAAGAGAAATACCCGTCTCATATTCCTGAACATCCACGTAGTAGTACTTACAGGCTGAGGTGTCTGAACAATACCCTGGCTTCACGATAATGGCAGCATAATACCCTGTATCAAGAGCCTGTAAAAACTCATTGCCCGGGTTCAGGGTATCCGCTCCCATGGTGGTATCCACAAATGCCCCAGTGTTACAGTTGAACCAGTAATATGTCGCCCCTAGGTCTGTCCCAACGAACATGCTCGCATCTGCAATTGGTGCAAGCCATATAGAACTTGTATCTACTGTTGGTAGAAACTCTACCCTACCGGTGACCATAGAATCACAGCCCAATGCCGTCACCCCATTGTAAATAACCGAACCTGTATCCGTACGCCAAGCATCCAAATAGAATACGCTGTCGCCAGCGCACAGTCCTGCAGCAGCAATGGTATTACTTACTGTGGCATTTACCTGTACTTGTTGCGCTACAACGGAATCACAACCGGCTGGAGTCGATAAAGAGTCATACAACGTAGTTGCCGACGAAACCCAAGTTCCGAAGATTTGAACGCTGTCCCCTTGGCATATACTCAGGGATGGCAGCGTATTTACTATTGCTGGGGTATACTGAACGCTTTGTTCAAGGACAGAATCACAACCTATGGCAGTTACTAGGGTATCTGAGTAGGTTCCTGGCTGACTGACCCACTGTCCAAAGATTTGCACGGAATCACCAGGGCAAATACTCTGAGTAGTTAATGTCGTTGTTGCAATGTTGCACTGATTGATCAAGTTAATTGAGCCAAATCCTCGATTCGAACTCCCATGATTACCAAAGGACGTGCCTCCTTTTGCCCAGATAAGCGCAACAGAGCCTCCGTTAGCTGGAAAAGTATAATGATTGGTTGAAGCTCCTATACGTGCCCTCTCAATGTAGGCTGTACGTGTCCCACTAGAAGTTATAGCGCTGTAGGAAATAGATGAACTTAAGGTTGAGCCACCGTTCCACTGTCCCAGTTTTCGCTCTTTAACTGTACCGTTAGAATTCACAAGCATAATGTAAGTTCCGTTCATACCCGTGCCGCCGAAGCCCACAGCGAAGTATCCAGAAGCTGGGCCACTGATTTCTACATCAACCGAGTCGGTATTCGTATTCAGGGTAACATCCAAAGTCATGGTGGATCCTAAAGATGTGGATCCCTGGTATATCTGTGCTTGCAAGGTCATTCCAAGCAAAAAGGATAAACTGAGGTAGAGGTTTTTCATAATCAATTGATATCTACTAAAGTAAAAAACCCTCGGTGGGTGCCGAGGGTTCATATAAAATCTTAAAATTTCATTTAAGCTTCTCCAGTAGGACCGCCAAAGTTCAATGGCACCTGAGGAGGTTCGTGCGTCTGAACATTTCCGAAGTTCTGTTCGTAGCGACTCACATTGTCGTTCAAAGCACCTAGCAAACGCTTGGCATGCTCTGGAGTCAAGATGACTCTAGACTGTACTTTCGCCTTCGGCACACCCGGCATCATCTGAATAAAGTCCAAAACAAACTCTGTTGGGCTGTGATTGATAGCGACCAAGTTGCTATACACCCCTTGCGCCATTTCTTCACTCAACTCGATGTTGATTTGTCCTTCTTTCTGATCAGCCATGTTTACCTGCTTAAACTTATTCTACGTCTACGCTTAGCGTTTCTTGCATCTGCTCGTACTCTTCCTTAGAACCTACCAGCGTTGAGCGGTATTTCTTCAGACCAGTACCTGCAGGGATCAAGTGACCCACGATAACGTTCTCTTTCAAACCTTCTAGAGTATCCTCCTTCGCGTTTACAGCCGCTTCGTTCAATACTTTCGTCGTCTCCTGGAACGATGCCGCAGAGATGAACGATTTCGTCTGTAGCGACGCTCTAGTTATACCTTGAAGTACTGGAGCAGCCGTAGCAGGACGTGCATCACGTGCTGTTACAAGTGCCTTGTCTTCACGAGTCAAGATGCTGTTCTCATCACGCAACTCACGAGAGCTGATGATTTGACCTACTTTCAAGTTCTCGCTTTCACCAGCGTCCTCAACAACCTTCATTCCGAAGATGTTATCGTTCTCCTCGATGAAATCTACTGCGTGTACTAGGTTTCCTTCCAAGAACAAGGTATCCCCTGTATCCTGAATTTTCACCTTACGCATCATTTGGCGAACGATCACCTCGAAGTGCTTATCGTTGATTTTCACACCCTGAAGACGATATACTTCTTGGATTTCGTTTACCAAGTACGACTGTACTGCAGTAGGACCTTTAATCGCTAGGATATCGTTTGGTGTAATTGCACCATCAGAAAGTGGCGTACCCGCTTTCACGAAGTCATTCTCCTGAACGAGAATCTGCTTACTCAAGTTGATCAAGTACTTCTTCACCTCACCAGTACGGCTTTCGATGATGATCTCACGGTTACCACGCTTGATCTTACCGTAGCTTACAATACCGTCAATGGCAGCAACAACTGCTGGGTTCGATGGGTTACGCGCTTCGAACAATTCTGTTACACGTGGAAGACCACCCGTAATATCACCTGCCTTGGCACTCTTACGAGCGATTTTAACGAGAATCTTACCTGCCGGAATTTCCTCCCCTTCTTCAACCATCAAGTGTGCACCTACAGGTAATGTGTAGTGCTTCACTTCGTTTCCATCACCGTCCATTACCTGAATGGTTGGGATCAACTTACGGTTACGGTTTTCAGAAATTACCTTGTCTTGGAATCCAGTTTGCTCATCGATTTCTACTTTGTACGTAGTTCCTTGGATAATATCCTTATAAGCAATCTTACCTGGGGCTTCTGAGATGATTACAGCATTGTAAGGATCCCATTGAACGATCTCAGCATCTTTCTTCACTTTCTGACCGTCCTTCACTTTCAGGATACCACCGTAAGGAATGTTGTTGGTCATAACTGTACGACCGGTCTTCACATCGACCAAACGCATTTCTCCAGTACGACCGATAACTACCTTTTCCCCGTCTTCATTATCTACTGTACGAACATCTTCTAGTTCAATCTTACCATTGAATTTCGCTAGGATCTTGTTCTCTTCAGAAACGTTACCTGCAGTACCCCCAACGTGGAAGGTACGAAGTGTCAACTGTGTACCCGGCTCACCAATAGATTGTGCTGCAATAACACCTACTGAATCACCTTGCTGCGCACCTTTGTTGGTAGCGAGGTTAGTACCGTAACACTTCTCACAAATACCGCGCTTTGTAGCACAAGTCAATGGAGAGCGTACTTCTACAGTCTCAATGGCAGATGCATCAATGTTATTAGCAATCTCTTCAGTGATGAGTTCACCTGCTTCAATGTATACTTCGTCAGTCAATGGATCAACTACATCGTTCAGAGAAACACGACCGATGATACGCTCAGCAAGCGTTTCTACGATCTCTTCGCTCTTCTTAAGTGCAGTTACTTCCAAACCACGCAATGTGCCACAATCAACCTCGTTTACAACTACGTCCTGGGCAACATCATGCAGACGACGCGTCAAGTAACCCGCATCCGCCGTTTTCAATGCCGTATCCGCAAGACCTTTACGTGCACCGTGCGTTGAAATAAAGTACTCAAGGATGGATAGACCTTCCTTAAAGTTCGAGATAATCGGGTTTTCAATAATCTCACCACCTGCAGAACCTGATTTCTGTGGCTTAGCCATCAGACCACGCATACCAGAGAGCTGACGAATCTGCTCCTTAGAACCACGTGCTCCAGAATCAAGCATCATGTAAATTGGGTTAAAACCTTGACGGTCGTTGATCAACGTGCTCATCGCTTCTTGTGTCAAACGAGCATTAGTGTTGGTCCATACGTCAATTACCTGGTTGTAACGTTCGTTATTGGTGATAAGACCCATGTTGTACGAAGCGAAAATGCCTTCTACTTCTTCCGAAGCTTCTGAGATCAATTTTTCCTTCGCATCCGGGATACGGATATCATTCAAAGAGAACGATAGACCACCGCGGAATGCACGGCCATAACCCATAGACTTAATATCATCTAAGAACTTCGCTGTGGCAGGTACATCTGTCTTCTTCAAGACATCAGCGATAATACCACGTAGCGCCTTCTTCGTAAGTACTTGGTTAATGTAAGGCACGCGCTCCGGAACTGCTTGGTTGAACAATACACGACCTACAGTAGTCTCGATGAATTCCATCTTCATGGAACCATCCTCTTGCTCAACACGCCCCTTAATCTTAATCTGAGCATGCAAATCAACAGCGCCCTCATTCAAAGCGATTCCCACTTCTTCAGGAGAGTAGAATACCATACCCTCACCTCTTACAGGCATGTCCTTAGTATTCTTCATGGATTTGGTCATGTAGTACAGACCCAATACCATATCCTGAGAAGGAACTGCAATAGGCGAACCGTTTGCAGGATTCAAGATGTTGTGAGAAGCTAGCATCAATACTTGCGCTTCCAAGATCGCAGCTGGACCTAGCGGCAAGTGAACAGCCATCTGGTCACCATCGAAATCCGCGTTAAATGCCGTACACGCTAGCGGATGCAATTGGATTGCCTTACCCTCGATTAGCTTCGGCTGGAATGCTTGGATACCCAAACGGTGAAGTGTCGGTGCACGGTTCAATAGTACCGGATGACCTTTCATCACGTTTTCTAAGATGTCCCAAACAACTGGATCGCGACGATCAATGATCTTCTTACCTGACTTCACAGTCTTTACAATACCTCTTTCGATCAACTTACGTACGATGAACGGCTTGTAAAGCTCTGCGGCCATGTTCTTAGGAAGACCACATTCGTGTAGTTTCAATTCTGGACCTACAACAATTACAGAACGTGCTGAGTAATCCACACGCTTACCCAATAGGTTTTGACGGAAACGACCTTGCTTACCTTTCAATGAATCTGAAAGTGATTTCAAAGGACGGTTGCTTTCTGTCTT
>DJCX01000058.1 GCA_002430755.1 Flavobacteriales bacterium UBA5939
GTGAGCTACCAAAGCTTCAGGAGTTGTATCGCCCAATGCGGTAAAGTGGATATCTGCCTGCAAGGTCTCCGCATCGCCGATACCTACGCTAGACATTCCACCTGTCTTTGCCGCTTGGACCCCAGCGATGGAGTCTTCAAACACGACACATTCTGACGGTTTTAGTCCTAGAGCTTCTGCTCCTTTCAAAAATACCTCTGGATGAGGTTTGCCGTTTACCACATTATTCCCATCAATTATCGCAGTGAATAATGGAGTGATGCCCAATTTTTCCAAAATCATGGGGGCGTTTTTTGAGGCGCTACCCAACGCAATTTTGATACCCTGGTCGTAGGCGGTTTGCAAGAAATTTAGCGCTCCCGGTAGCGCGTCTTGCGGGCCTAAACCCTGCACCAACTCTAGATACCACTCGTTTTTCTCTACCATCAAAGTTTGGAACTCTTCGTCGCTCACTGTAGCGCCCGTCCATTCGATGATTTTCTTGAGCGAATCTACTCGGCTCACGCCTTTGAGCTGCTCGTTTTGTTCTTCAGTAAAGTCGCCGCCCAATTTTTGAGCAAGTCGACGCCATGCTTGAAAATGAAAAACGGCGGTATCTACAATAACGCCGTCTAAATCAAAAAGGAATCCTTTAATCATGTGATCGGTTTAAACTTTATAGGCATCGAGTACTTTCAAGTACTCAAGGTGATACTTGATGAGTCCGTCCACGGGTTTGCGCATGATTTGTCCAAGACGCATTCCGCGCTCTTCTAATACCTCTTCAAGAATCTCGTGGAAGATGGCGCCAACACTACCTACAAAGTGTACTGGTACTTCTTTGCAGTTGTCGAAACACGCGATGTGGATATCTGCGAATTTTGCAAATCCTTCGCGTACAATTTGCTTCACGTACGGGTGCTCCATGTGTTTTCCAGCAAAGCGGCTGAAAGACGCGAGATATACGTTTGCATTAGGTTTGTTGTATACGCTAGTGATGATCTCATCTTTGTCCAATTGGTACGTATTGAAGAAATCTTCAGCCATCTCCGCGGGAAGCTTTTTGTATAAAAAATCGGACACCAAACGCTTGCCTATGAAACTCGCCGAACCTTCATCGCCAAGAATATATGCTAAGGCAGGCACTTCTTCGCTTACTTCAGCCCCATCAAAGAAACAGCTGTTTGATCCTGTGCCGATGATACAAGTGATTGCAGGTTCTCCAGTGTAGGTCGAGTAGGCACTTGCGACGAGGTCGTGATCGACATTTACGTGTGCATTTGGAAGTACTTGTTGCAAACCGTCTTTAACGATGTCTTTCAAGCTTTCAGAAGATGCACCCGCGCCATAGAAATAAACGAATTCTACTTGGGTATGGATGGTCTTAACCACCTCGTTCTCACTCAACTCCTCATGAATAAAAGAAGCTGAATGAAAATAAGGATTGAACCCCATTGTAGAGAAGCGCTTGTGTTCAGTGCCGTCTGAGTTTAGAACCACCCAGTCGCATTTCGTAGAACCACTTTCTGCAATTAATATCATAGCGAGTTATAGTAAGTCCCCGCGGCCCTGCCGCGGGGACATTTAATAGTATTAAGCTAAACGCTCAACTAGGTTTGCCAAACGTGCAGAGTACCCTGCCTCGTTGTCGTACCAACCTAGTACTTTAACCAAGTTTCCTTTTGCTGAAGTAACGCCAGCATCGAAGATACAGCTGTGCTTATCGCCAACGATATCAGAGCTTACGATTGGATCTTCAGTGTACATAAGGATACCTTTCAATGGACCTTCAGCAGCTTCTTTCATTGCAGCATTGATTTCCTCAGCAGTCACTTCTTTTTTCAACTGAACAGTCAAATCTGTAGCAGATCCAGTGATGGTAGGTACACGCATTGCGTAACCGTCTAGTTTACCTTTCAACTGTGGCAATACCAATGCAACCGCTTTCGCTGCACCCGTTGAAGTAGGGATCATGTTTACTGCTGCTGCACGAGCACGACGCTTGTCAGAGTGTGGAGCATCTTGGATACGCTGGTCAGAAGTGTACGCGTGGATGGTACACATGAAACCGCTTTCGATTCCGAACTTCTCGTCCAATACTTTCGCCATTGGAGACAAACAGTTGGTTGTACAAGAGGCGTTGCTTACCATAGTATCGTCTGCAGTCAATTCGCCGTCATTTACACCCAAAACAATGGTTTTGATGTCGCCTGAAGCTGGAGCACTTAGCGCTACTTTTTTAGCACCTGCTTTGATGTGCTTGCCCATACCTTCTGCATCGCGGAAGAAACCTGTAGATTCAATAACGACGTCGATACCTAGCTCTGCCCAAGGCAAAGTTTCTGGGTCGCGCTGAGCGTATACAGTAATCTCCTTACCGTTTACGATCAAGCTGTTCTCAGTGTGCTCAACTGTACCGTTGAAACGACCGTGTGCACTGTCGTACTTCAAAAGGTGTGCGAGCATATCAGTAGCTGTCAAATCATTGATCGCTACGATTTCTACGTTGTCATTTTCGATCAAGTTTCTGAACGTCAAACGACCGATGCGGCCGAAGCCATTGATTGCAATTTTACTCATAATCTGGTGTGTTGTTAGGTTGCTAGAATTCTAGCGATTGTTAGCATTTCTTCGTCTAAATCTGTGGTCTTAGAAATTGCTTCTGATAGAGGCGTATAAACTACTTTTTGATTGATCATTCCCGTCATGACTTTGGCCTGACCTTCCATCAATCCCTTGACTGCGTAGAAGCCCAATACAGAGGCTAAAACTCGATCGTTGGTCGATGGTGATCCTCCGCGCTGCGTGTGTCCAAGGTTGGTCACTTTCACATCAATGCTTGGGAATTCTTTCTTTACTGCCTGCGCAATCTCGAAAATGTCGCCGAGGTGGTTCCCTTCTGCGACCATAACGATGTTGGAAGTTTTACGCTTTGCTTGCGCTTTGCGTAGGTCTTCAAACAAATCATTATACGTGCTCTTCTTTTCAGGGAGGATGATGCTCAAGGCACCTGTAGCCATACCTGTTGAGGCAGCAATATATCCAGTATCTCTACCCATTACTTCAACAAAGAACAGGCGGTTGTGTGACGAGGCGGTATCGCGGATTTTATCGACACTCTCAATGACCGTATTGGTGGCGGTGTCGTAGCCAATAGTAAAATCGGTCCCGTACAAATCGTTATCGATCGTTCCCGGTACACCGATGACGCGAATATTATGTTCTTCGGCAATCTTTAGGGCCCCTGTAAAAGAGCCGTCACCACCGATAACTACTAACGCATCAATATTTCTCTTCTTTAGATTCGCTGCCGCCTTCGCGCGCCCCTCTGGCGTTCTGAATTCTTGGCTTCGCGCACTTTTCAAGAATGTACCTCCGAGTGCAAGGATGTGCTTTACACTATCTGTGGTCAATTCTACGATATCATCTTCTATCATTCCTTCGTACCCACGGTAAGCACCAAATACTTTTTTGCCGTGGTACAAAGCCGTTCTTGTCACTGCACGAATGGCAGCGTTCATCCCAGGTGCATCGCCACCTGAGGTAAGAACTACGATATTGTTAATCTCTTCAGACATAGTCGCAAAGATAGTAACTAAGTGTAAATAATACACTTATTAAATAATTACTGCTTATCTTCAAGGACCCCAAATTTAACAACATACTTAAACCGACCATGAGTGAATTGAAGGATATTAACCCGAATATTAGCGTTGACTGCGTAATATTTGGGTTCGATGGAGAACGCCTCAACGTGCTCCTTATTCAAGAAAAAGACATCGGCCAGGGTATTCTTAGAATGCGTCTTCCGGGGGATTTGATTCACCGTGGCGAAGGGCTTGACGAAAGCGCCGACCGCGTATTGTGGGAGTTGGCAAGTCTCAAGAATGTTCATTTACAGCAGTTTCACACCTTCGGCGATCCACTTCGTGTAAATGCCGAAAAGGACAGAAAGTGGTTAGAATTGTACCGAGCCAACCCGAAGGAACGCGTGGTGACGGTCGCATATTATGCCTTGGTGAAAATGGCAGATTTTGTCCCAAATCCGTCGAGCTTTGCGGGCGAGGCACTATGGGTAAATATTCGGGAGATTCCTGAATTGGCCTTTGATCATAATTGTATCGTTGATGTAGCCTTGACCAAACTCCAAAGTCATTTTGAATTGAATAAAACGGCTTACGAGTTACTGCCGCCGAAGTTTACATTGAACCAGTTGCAGCAGTTGCACGAAGCCATTACGCAGGAGGAACTGGACAAGCGGAATTTCCGTAAAAAGATCGTCCGAGAAAAGATGATTGAAGCCACGGAAGAAAAACAAAAAGGGGTGCTTCACAAGCCGGCCCGATTGTACCGCGTTAAATCAGAAGATAGCCTCGCTTAACGCAATAAGTACCTCGTTCGGTTAAAAAATGGGCGGATTCAGTTAATACCGCCTTTTTACACGCTTCGAAGAATTAAGTGTATTCTTTACATTTGAAGAGTACAACACTTAACACCAAAACATGAAGCGATTCTCACGTTTTCTCGTGGCTCTTTCACTCTTAATAGGCGGCGCAGTTCATGCCCAGTCTGTTTCGGGGACGGTGGTAGATGAGTTCAATGAACCTTTACCGTCGGTAGCCATCTCAGTTGATAAAGGTGGAGCAACCTCTACCAATTTCAACGGTCAATATTCCCTTTCATTAAAGCCAGGGAAGTATGCCATTACTTATTCATTCATTGGTTACGAACCGGTGGTGAAGGAAGTAGAAATTAAAGGCAAGCAAATCATCAATGTAACCATGAAGCCTGCAAGCAACCAGCTCGACGAGGTTGTCGTTGTAGGTTACGGTGTGGCTCGTAAGCGCGATCTTACCGGATCTGTAGTGTCGCTGAAGACCAAAGAGCTTACCGACATTCCAACACCTTCTTTTGAAAATGCCATTCAAGGAAAGGCTGCTGGGGTTCAGGTAATTACTGGTTCAGGTATTGCCGGTTCAGGTTCTATGGTACGTGTACGTGGTGTGGCATCAATTTCTGCAGGTGGTGATCCGCTTTATGTAGTAGATGGTATTCCAATTACACAAGATTATTTCTTGAACGGTAACCGTGGTGGTTTTAACACCAACCCACTTGCAACGATTAACCCGAACGATATCGAATCTGTGGAGATCTTGAAGGATGCTGCTGCAACAGGTATCTACGGTTCTCGTGGTTCTAACGGGGTTGTATTGATTACCACTAAAAGAGGGAAGAGCAAGAAGTTGGCGTACAACTTCTCATCTCGCGTTGGTTTCTCGAACCCAACGGCATTGCCGAACATGATGAATAAGGACGAGTACCTTCAGATGTACGAAGAGGCTTGGGTAAACGACGGCAACGTTGGTGTACCTGAACTACCAGGTAACCGCATGAGCTGGGCAGAAGCACAAGCTGCTGAAGGAACAGATTGGGTACAAGAAACGATCCGCCAAGGCATTAAGCACGGGTATGACTTCTCTGCTTCGCGCGGCTTCAAGGGTGGAAACTTCTACGCCGGTCTTTCGTACAACGACAACCACAGCTATTTGGCGGGTAACTCTTACGAGCGTCTATCGGGACGTATCAATGCAGATTTCGACATTACGAAACGATTCAAATTAGGATTAAGCACATCTGTTTCTCGCGGGGTGAACAACCGTATCGATGCCGCCTGGTCAGGTGGTTTTGGTGAGGCAATGTCTCGTGCACTTCCTATTTATCCTATTTACTACGCAGAAGACGAGTACGACGACGACGGCAACCTCGTTGCTTCGGCTGGTGATTACTGGTTGAAAGGCGGTATTAGCCTCAACCCGGTAGCTCAGCGCGACATGAAAGATTGGACGGCCATTGAGGACCGCTCGATCAATAACATTACACTGAACTACAAATTGAACGACAACTGGACCTTCCGCGGTCAAGGGGCGTTCGATTACATGCACTTCGAAGATCATATTTGGGAGAAGCCGGGTTATGATCCTACTTATAAGGATGCCGACGGCAACTTCTTGGGTCGCGCAAACATGTACCCGTACAGCGTGTACAACACTTCAGGTAACGCAACAGCGAACTACATCAAAGATTTGGGCGAAGACCACCACATCAACTGGTTGATTGGATCGGAGTACCAATACAATAGAATTAAGCGTTGGGATGGCTACTACGACAGCGAGGCTGTTGGTCAAATCCGCGAGACAGGTCAATGGGTAAACGATCCATTGAGCTACATTGAAGAATATGCTTTTGCTTCTGCCTTTACTCGTTTGAATTACAACTTCAAAGGCAAATACTACGCAGAGGCGTTGATTCGCCGCGACGGTTCTTCGAAGTTTGGTCCTAACAACAAGTACGGAAACTTCCCTGCGGCTTCGGTAGCTTGGGTACTTTCGGACGAAGACTTCATGGCCAATTTACCTGCAGTGAACTTCTTGAAGTTGAAGACTTCGGTAGGTAAGAACGGTAACTCTGCAATTCCATCGTACCAGTGGTTCGGTTACTATAACGTAGCCAACAACGGTTACGGCGGTCAGACCTACCGTTACCCTGTGATTCGCGAAAATGCAGATTTGCGTTGGGAGACTTCTACGACCTATGATGTAGGCCTTGAGTACGGATTGTTCAACGACCGCATTTCAGGTGAGTTGGCTTGGTACCGCAAGCAAACGAATGACATGCTTCTGAACGTGACGCTTCAAGGTTCTACAGGATTCGGTTCTTGGTGGGACAACGTAGGTAGCGTTTACAATACAGGTGTTGAATTTGCCATCAAATCAAGAAACATCGTGACAGATAACTTCACGTGGACCACGGACTTCAACATTGCACGTAACTACAACCAGATTACTTCTATCGGTGAGTACTCGCCGGATGCAGTAAGTGGTGGTACGAACGACACTCGTGTCGTTGTGGGAATGCCGATTGGTACTAACTACCTCGTTCAATTCTCCCACGTAGATCCTGCGAACGGTCTGCCAGTTTACCTCGACAAAGAGGGCAACGAGACCTATACTTGGGACCTTCAGAACCGTGTAGCAGTCGGTAATGTAATGCCGGACGCTATTGGTGGTTTGACCAATACATTTAACTACAAGAACTGGGAGTTTGGCTTCATGTGGGTATTTACAATCGGTGGAGACATCTACGACAGCTCTTCGAAGCGTCAGATGGGTGTGGTGACCGATTGGAACATGCGTACAGATTTGTTCGACCGCTGGCAGCAGCCGGGTGATATTGCCACTTACCCGCGTCTCAGCCGCGACTACCGTACCTACGGTTCAAACACAGAGTGGATCAACACCAACCTATGGTTGCACGACGGTACTTATGCTCGTCTACGTAACGTGAAGTTGAGCTACCGTGTACCGCAAGAAAAATTGACCAAGAACGTAAAAGGTATGACCGTAAACATTACCGGTACGAACCTTATTACCCTCACAAATTTCATCGGTTTGGATCCAGAGATTGCTCGTGATTTCGAGAATGCTACCGACCGTAACATGTCACCGAATATTACGTACCTCACTCCCCCGCAGGAGAAGACGTACAATGTTGGTGTAAACATTAACTTTTAATCCTTAGCAATCATGAATAAGATAGTAGCACTTTTAGCACTTGTAGCGATTGTAGTAGGAAACTCATCGTGTGAGCGTATCCTAGATTTTAAAGCGGATACTACGTCTCAAATTCCAGCAGATTCAGCCATCGTCACTATCGAGGATGCAGAGCAATTGTTGGTGAGCGTTTATGATGTTGCGGCAAACGCCTTCAACGGCCGTTTCCAAAACATCCCTGAAGTAATGTCAGATAACCTTGCTGACCCGCTAGGTTTGAACGGTGAGTATGCACAGATCTACCGTTGGACATCTTCGTTCTTTAACGGTTCTTTCGGCGGTGAATACCGCGATGCATACATCGCGATCTACCGCGCCAACACCTTGTTGGAGGAGGTTGCCGACTTAGAAGGCGCAACAGCCGAGAGCATTGAGAGAATTTCTGCTGAAGCAAAATTCATTCGTGCACTTTGTCATTATCATGTAGTTCGTATCTGGGCTTTGCCTTACGGCTACACCTCAGACAACAGTCACCTAGGTATTCCATTAAAGTTGAGCGCCGATCAGACACCGCAAATGCGCGCTACGGTTGCCGACGTTTACGCGGCCATCGTTTCAGATCTATTGGACGCTGAAGCCGACCTACCAGCGGACAACGGCATCTTTGCGGATCAAATGGCAGCGAAAGGCCTCTTGGCCAAAGTGTATTTGGAAATGGGCGATTTCGCCAATGCAAAGGCGAAAGCTGCTGAGGTAATTGGTTCGGGCTCATACAGCTTGGAGCAAGATTTAACGAAGCGATTCAACGACCATCCAAACACAAGTTTGCCGGCAGAATTCATCTTCACTTTGGTGAGCACCAATGAAGTAATTGGCGGAGATACTTTGGTGGACGAGCGCGGTTCAGGTTATGTTTGGAACTACCGTTCTGACGACCCAAATGCCAACCCTGCACTCAAAGCATCTGCGGATCTATATGTTGCAGCGACAAGCGATACCAACGACCTACGCGGTCAAACGTGGTACGATATCCGCAACGCAGGTTCAGCTGACGAGTTGTACATGATCAGCAAGTTTGACGCAAGCTTTATCGATGTACCACTCATTCACTTGACAGAGATGTATTTGATCTATGCAGAATGTAACGTTCGTTTGAACGGCGATGCTGATGGTACTGGATTGGGTTACATCAACGACCTAAGAACACGAGCAAACGTTGCTTCCTTGAGTTCACTCTCGGTAAGCGATGTGATGAATGAGCGCAGGTTAGAGATGGCTTGTGAAGGCGACCGTCTCTTCCAGCTTAAGCGTCAAGGGGTACTCGGTGAAATCCAAAAGATTAGAGGAGTAGATTGGGATTGCCCAGGAATGGTACTCCAATTCCCTAACTTTGAAGGAACCGCCCAAGGATTTATTTATAACGAAGAAGGAGGCTGCGAATAAAGCAGTTTAGCGATATGAAAAGAGTAACATTATTTACTACGAGCGTCTTGTTAATCATGGGAGCATGTAAGCCGGAGGTTGGGCCTATTGGACCTGCATACGAAGCCGG
>DJCX01000082.1:0-6851 GCA_002430755.1 Flavobacteriales bacterium UBA5939
GTAACGGTGAAGGATACAAAGACCTCGAAAGGTGAACGCATGAATTTCGCGACTTTCCTAGACGAGAATGGCGATTACATGGATAGTGTGCATTTTCCGAACATCGCCAAGCAATTTCCATTTCGTGGTAAAGGTCTGTACAAAATCCAGGGCCGTGTTACCGAAGAGTTTAGATTCTTTAGCATTGAAGCATCTGCCTTGTATAAAGTTTCTATGATTCCCGATCCGCGCTATGAAGATGATATGGCGCGTCCTAAGGACAATTACAGTAAAACCCGGAGGACTATGAAGAAGGGGAAGAACTCTACAGCGATAAATTAACCGTATCAGTCTCCTTTACAAAAACACTATTTAACATAATGTATATTATAGTTCAAACATACATAAAGGAAACATTGCGGTAGAAAACGACCACCAATAAAAAACCCCAGAGCAATGCTCCAGGGTTTCTCTAATTCGTAACGGAATGTTATTTCAACAATTCGCTCATTTCCATCGACTTCTCGTAGTTACCTACTTTACGGTAAACTTCCGCCAAAGCACGTACGATGTCTAGATCGTCAGGATTCATTTCACGAGCGTTCTCGAAATATGTCAAGCTCTCTTCGAAAACTCCTTTCTGCTTCTTTTTCAAAGAATCATACTTACGGCTTTCACTTAAGCTCAAAGAATTCATCTGCTCTGTAATCTTGTTCGCACGGTCAATGTAAACAAGACCACACATGTACATTGCGTCAGAATTCTCTGGGTCAGCTTCTAACGCTGCTTTGTATTCTACAAGAGCTGCATCCAAATCTTTCAATTCAGTTTGAAGGATATTTCCCTTTACAAAGTGGTAAATACCTTTCCCTGGGTTTTTAGCAATCGCTTCATCTAGATTTGCCAATGCACCATCGTAATCTTTCTTATCTAAGAATGACTGCAATTGAATGTCTAGAAGATCTTTGTTCTCTGGGTATAAACCACGAGCTTCAGTCAGCGTAGCTTCGTACATCTCAGTGTTTTCCATCTTCTTGTAAGCGTTAATCAAGCTGATGTAAACACTTGGACGAACATCTTCACCAATTACTGGATCTGAGGCCAAACCTAATTCAATCTCCTTCTCCATTGCCGCCTTATTCGGGTATTGCTTTGGTTGGCCCGAAGCCGCGTACGTTGCAGTGAAAGTGATTCCGGTATAACCTAGGTCTAAACATGTGCGGAATGCATCTACACTAGACTCTTGATCGCCTGACATACCGGCGATGATACCAGCATTGAACAACAACCCTGTATCTAATTGTGCAAACTCCCCTAGCAATTCATTCTTTTTAAAGTCGAATGCAGCCATGTAACCGTTGTAAGAGGCTTCGTAATCTCCCGCTTCATAAGCTGCACCTGCCTCTACGAGGTAGTTGTAAGCGATGTTTGGAATCTCACGAATAGCATCCTCAGAGTAACGAGGCTTTTTTAGCGTGCTTTCGTATTTCAAGAGATCTAGGATACTTTCAGCCGCAATGCTGTTAGCATTATCAGCAAGACCTTTGATAGCTTCATCAGGTGAACCTGCGATCTGAGCATAGATCAAAGCACGATTGTAGTAGTACTTGGTCATGATCTTCTCTTTGATCTCAGCCGGATTCTTGCTGTCGATAATCGTAGTTGCCTCGTCAATAAAACCTTTAGCCTCAACGATTTCGTTTCCTCTCAATGCAATGATTGCGCTTGTTACCTTCGGCGCTTCTTGAGCTTGAACACTCAAAGTTGCGAAAGTCAATACTGCAAATAGTAATTTCTTCATTATTGATACTTCTTTATTAAGTGGTGCAAATGTAATTCATAGGAACGTTTACAAACACCACGCCATAATTAAATTACTCTTCGGTAGTTGTTGATTCCTCTGTCGATTCAGTCGCAGCTGCCTCAGTTGAACCTTCAGCGGCCTCTACTCCTTCTACCCCTTCGATTTCCTCTTCCTCTTCAGAGGCAGGAACCTTAGCGATAGACGCAATTTCATCACCCTTTCTCAAGCTTATCAAACGAACACCCTGTGTGGCTCTACCCATTACACGAAGTGTATCTACACCCATTCGTATCATAGTGCCTTTCTTGGTGATAATCATCAAATCATCCTCATCCGTAACGGCTTTCAAACTAACCAGTTCTCCAGTTTTCTCAGTTACGGTAATGGTTTTAACACCTTTACCTCCTCTATTGGTAATTCTGTAGTCCTCTAATGCAGAGCGTTTTCCATAGCCCTGTTCACTAACGACCATGACATCGAACCCATCTCCTTCTTTAACCACTACCATACCTACTACTTCATCGTTTTCAGAATCTACAGAAATAGCACGCACACCCGATGCATTACGTCCCATTGAACGTACTTTTTCTTCAGGGAAACGAATGGCTTTACCACTGCGAACAGCCATCATAATGTCTTGCTCCCCGTTGGTCAATTTAGCCTCGAGTAATGTATCCCCTTCACGGATGGTAATTGCATTAATACCATTAACACGTGGGCGACTATAAGCTTCAAGCGAAGTCTTCTTAATGATTCCTTGCTTGGTACACATGACAATAAAGTGGTTATTAATGTACTCCTCGTCCTTGAGGTTCAATACATTAATGAACGCCAATACCTTATCGTCCTGAGGGATGTTAATGAGGTTTTGAATAGCCCTACCCTTGCTTTGTCTCGTTCCTTCCGGAATCTCGAATACACGCATCCAGAAACAACGACCAAGTTCGGTGAAGAACAACATGTACTGGTGGTTTGTAGCAACAAAGACGTTCTCAATAAAGTCCTTATCCCTTGTTGAAGCTGCTTTCGCACCTACTCCACCTCTGTTCTGTTTCTTGTACTCTGAAAGCGGTGTACGCTTGATGTATCCTGCGTGCGAAATAGTAATAACTACTTCAGTATCAGGAATCATGTCTTCGATACTTACATCTCCACCTGCAAACTCAATATCAGTGCGGCGATCATCACCGTACTTGTCTTTCATTTCGATGAGTTCATCCTTGATGATCTCCATGCGCTTAGCCTTGTCTGACAAGATGCTCTTCAAGTACTCAATCGTTTTCATGAGCTCCTCGTATTCTGCCTTAATCTTATCTCTTTCAAGACCAGTAAGCTTCTGCAGACGCATGTCTAGAATAGCCTTCGCCTGAATTTCACTTAGTTTGAATTCAGACATCAAGCCGTTGCGTGCTTCCTCTGGTGTTGCAGAACCACGAATGAGTTTGATTACGGCATCCAGGTTATCGATAGCGATAAGTAAACCTTCGAGAACGTGTGCTCTTTTCTCCGCCTGACGCAGTTCATATTCTGTACGACGTACAACCACTTCGTGACGGTGATTTACGAAGTGTTTGATCATATCCTTCAAGTTCAACAACTCAGGACGTCCGTTTACCAGCGCAATGTTATTTACTGAGAATGAGCTCTGTAGCTGAGTGTACTTAAATAGTTTATTCAAAACAACATTAGGTACAGCATCACGCTTAAGAACGTATACGATACGCATACCCTTGCGATCACTCTCGTCACGGATATCTGAAATCCCCTCAATCTTCTTGTCATTGACTAGATCGGCAGTTTTCTTGATCATATCTGCCTTGTTGACCTGATAAGGAATCTCGGTGACAATGATACATTCGCGTCCTTTGACTTCTTCAATGGTAGCCTTTGCGCGCAGTACAATGCGACCTCTACCCGTGTGGAATGCATCTTTAACTCCTTCGTAACCATAAATGGTTCCTCCGGTTGGGAAATCTGGAGCACTAATGTGCTGCATCAACCCATCTATCTCAATAGCGTTATCATCGATGTATGCATTAATTGCATTGATACTCTCAGTGAGGTTGTGTGGCGGCATGTTTGTAGCCATACCTACCGCAATACCCGAGGCGCCATTAACGAGCAAGCCAGGTATTCGCGTCGGCAATACGGTAGGTTCCTTGAGGGAATCGTCAAAGTTTAACTGCCAGTCAACAGTATCCTTGTCTATATCAGAGAGCATCTCCTCTGCAATCTTGCGCATGCGCACCTCGGTGTAACGCATTGCGGCTGGAGAATCACCATCAATCGATCCAAAGTTTCCTTGGCCATCTACGAGCATGTATCTCAGCGACCAATCTTGAGCCATACGGACCATGGTGTCATAAACAGAGCTATCGCCGTGTGGGTGGTACTTACCGAGTACATCACCTACAATCCTTGCAGATTTCTTGTATGCTTTAGTGCTGGTCACACCCATATCGTGCATACCGTAAAGTACACGTCTGTGTACCGGCTTCAATCCATCACGTACATCAGGAAGTGCACGGGATACAATGACCGACATCGAGTAATCGATGTAGGAGCTCTTCATTTGCTCCTCAATATTTACGGGAATGATTCTTTCTCCCTGCGCCATATTGTCAGTATTTAAGTGGGGATACCCCCGGTTTTTACGTAATTTTCAAATATAGCTTTTCGCCCCGTGGTACCCGTTGATTAACCACGTTAGAGTTGCTTCATTTATCCACAAATCGATGTTAACAAAACCTTACCTTAGTAAGTAATGTTGTCATAGTAAATGTGAGTAGATTGGTCTTTGATACCATGGCACACTTTGTGTTCAGCATATACCAGCATAAATAGTCAGCACTATGGAAGAAAATTTTAGCCCAAGAGTCCGCGACGTAATCACCTACAGCAAGGAAGAAGCATTGCGTTTAGGACACGATTATATTGGCACAGAACACTTGCTTTTAGGGATTCTCCGTGATGGAGAAGGAACAGCTGTGGCCATTTTAAGGGATTTAGGACTGGATTTAAGCAACGTTCGCAACAAAGTTGAGGGTATCGCTGCACCTTATGCAACGAACGCTCCAGGAACGGGAAAAAACCTACCACTTACCCGACAGGCAGAAAAAGCCTTGAAGACCACATTCTTAGAAGCGAAGCTGTTTCAGAGCCCGGTGATAAGAACGCCTCATTTGCTCCTATGCATTCTACGCAATGACAATGACCCTATTAGTGCTGTAATGGCTCAAATGGGTGCTTCTTATGATGCTGTTAAAGGAGAATACCAAAACAATCATTTAGAAAATGAGCTCCCCTCCACTTCTGCCTCGCCTTCCATGAGCTATGATGATGGTGGTGAATTGGAAGAAAGCGAGCCTTCACGCAGAAGTTCCTCAGGCGCTTCTTCCCAGCAGGGCAGAAAAGAGAAATCAAAAACTCCTGTTCTAGATAACTTCGGTAAGGATCTTACAAAGGCTGCCGAGCAAAACAGACTGGATCCGGTAGTCGGGCGTTCGAAAGAAATTGAGCGTGTAAGCCAAATTTTAAGTCGCCGTAAGAAAAACAACCCCTTGTTAATTGGAGAACCTGGTGTGGGTAAAAGCGCTATTGCTGAAGGCTTAGCACTTCGAATAGTCAATAAAGAGGTGAGTCGCGTTTTATTTGATAAACGCGTTGTTAGTCTTGACCTAGCTTCTTTGGTAGCGGGAACTAAGTATCGTGGCCAATTCGAGGAACGCATGAAAGCGTTGATGAATGAATTGGAAAAGAACGACGACATCATCCTTTTCATTGATGAGTTACATACTATTGTTGGTGCGGGTGGAGCTACTGGATCGTTGGATGCTTCGAACATGTTCAAACCAGCTTTGGCTCGTGGTGAAATCCAATGTATCGGTGCCACTACCCTAGACGAGTACCGTCAATTTATTGAGAAGGATGGTGCTCTTGAGCGTAGATTTCAAAAAGTGACAGTAGACCCTACTTCGCCGGAAGAAACCGTTCAGATTCTAAATAACATTAAGGATAAATACGAGGAGCATCACAATGTTCTTTATACACCCGAGGCCATTCAGGCTTGTGTGAAGCTCACGCAGCGTTATATCGCAGATCGTTTCTTACCGGACAAGGCTATTGATGCTTTGGACGAGGCTGGCTCACGAGTCCATATTTCTAACATTGAGGTGCCTACCAAGATTACCAAGCTTGAAGAGGAACTCGATAAGATTAAGGAAGAAAAAGTACGTGTGGTTAAATCACAACGCTACGAAGAGGCTGCCAAGCTCAGAGACGACGAAAAGAACGTACAAGCGCTTCTAGATAACGCACGTATTGAATGGGAAGACAGCCTAAAATTGAACAAAAAGACGGTTGATGAAGAACAAGTAGCAGAGGTTGTTGCTATGATGACCGGTGTGCCAGTGCAGCGTGTAGCGGCCCAAGAGATGGATCGCCTTGCTGAAATGGAGGATTTGCTCAAGGCCAGTGTTATAGGTCAAGATGAGGCTGTCAAAAAGATTGTTAGAGCTATTCAGCGTAACAGAGCGGGACTTAAAGACCCCAAGAAACCCATTGGATCCTTCATTTTCTTAGGACCTACCGGTGTTGGAAAAACACAATTGGCGAAAAAATTGACCGAATTACTCTTCGATAATGAAGACAATATGATTCGCATAGATATGAGCGAATACATGGAAAAGTTCGCAATATCACGTCTTGTAGGTGCCCCTCCAGGATATGTTGGGTATGAGGAAGGTGGCCAATTGACTGAGCGCGTTCGACGTAAACCCTATTCTGTCATTTTGCTCGATGAAATCGAAAAGGCACACCCAGATGTGTTCAACCTACTTCTTCAAGCCTTAGATGACGGTCAGATTACAGACAGTTTAGGTCGTAAAGTTGATTTCAAGAACACCATCATTATCATGACCTCCAACCTTGGTTCTCGTCAGTTGAAAGACTTTGGCACAGGTGTTGGTTTTGGCACAACGGCAAGAGATCAAAACAAACAAGATTTGGAGAAAGGTGTGATACAAAGTGCCTTGAAAAAGGCTTTTGCTCCGGAATTCTTGAATCGTAT
>DJCX01000082.1:7109-9403 GCA_002430755.1 Flavobacteriales bacterium UBA5939
GAATTAAAAGGATTGCTTTCTCGTGTGGCAGAGTTAGGCTACAAGATTTCGTTGAGTGAAGAAGCGAAAGACTTTGTTGCTGACGAAGGATTTGATGAAGCCTTTGGTGCACGTCCTTTGGCACGGGCTCTTCAGAAACTTATAGAAGACCCGCTGGCGGAAAGAATTATCGGCAAACAGCTCAATGAGGGCGATGAAGTAATCATTGAACTCAAGGATAAGGAATTGACCTTCGAAATTATTAAGGCGAAAGAGGAAGCTTCTGAAAAGGCGCCTGAAGCATTGCCAGAATCGACCGAAGATTCTACCAAAGACGAGGCTTAGATTTCTATAATTGCATCGGCCCGCTCTTCAGTGAGTTTGTGTCCGATAGCATTTAGCATGGGTGATGGACGTACTGTAATAAAGTGCTCCCTCACCCATTCTTTTTGGTGTAGATAATCGTTTTCTAGGTAGATGCCTACAAGATTTCCTTTCTCCATAAAGACTGCTCCACCCTCCTTTAAATCGATGAGCCACGATTTTTGATTCGACGAGGTTAAAAGTGCAAGAGCTTCTTTACTACTCCATCCGTTACGTTCTGCTTCTTGGAGGTAATTCGCGAGCCAAGTTTGTCCACTTACGTAAGAACCAAATTTTCGTAGTGCACCGCTTCCGATAGCTTTCTGAACCACCCACTTGATTTCTCCCTTACCGTTCTCAAAAGCGTACAATCCAAACTTTAGCGATTGCTTCTTTTGTGCCTTGTTCAAGGGAGGCCAATGCTCACGTATCTTATGGTCCTCATAGATTAAAGCAAGTGTTTCATTCGGCAACAGTGTGTAGTCCAATGAGTGACACTCTTTCATCAATCGCTGGTATTTGGTGGTCTCCTGCTGTGTTGAAAAATGCTGTGTAATGCGTTGCTTAATATTATTGGCCTTGCCAATGTATAAGGGCAAGCCAAAAGCATCTTTGAACTGGTATACACCAAAGCTCTTGGGTAGATTGTCATATTGCTCACTGGGCAAATGATCGGGCATCTGTATGCGTTTTAGTAGGCCAATTTTAGGATCGGTCAAGACTTTTTCATCGTAATCTGCATGCAGGCAATGAATCAAAACTTCAGCAGCACACAAGGCATCGCTCAGGGCGCGGTGTGGATTGTCGTTTTCTACTTCTAATTGTCGGGCTAAATTCGCAAGAGAATAGCGGCCAAATTCAGGAAACATCGCGCGGCTGTATTTAACCGTACACAATTTATCCATTCGCCAAGATGTCCCGGCCTCTCGAAAAGCACGGTCAATGAAACTGTAGTCAAAATTCACGCTATGGGCAACGAATACATCGCCTTCGAGCTCATTTTGTAACGTAGGAATCAATTCTTCAAAAGTGGGCGCGTCAGCAACCATGTCGTCATCAATACCCGTTAGTAATTGAATGTTGTATGGAATAGATCGATCAGGTTTTACAAGTGAAGACCATTGATGCGTAATCTTCTTGTTTTCAACATGAACAATGCCTATTTCGGTGATGTCATTGCCCGAGGGTCTACCGCCGGTTGTTTCTATATCTACTACCACATATTTCACATCAGCAAATTAGCCAATAGGCGCGTTTAACCTCTACGCTTTGTTCTATATTTATCCTCATGGAACTATTGATTTGGATTTTATTGATTTCAGGTGTCGCAGGTGCGGTTCTACCTATGGTTCCAGGGCCGATTCTTACAGCTGTCGCACTATTTCTTGCCCTAATTTCAGACCAAATCAACGGTACCCTCTACTGGTTCTTTGTAGTCAGTGGTATTATTATTTTTCTCATTGACTTTTTCATGCCGGCATATTTGACCAAGAAATCTGGAGCATCAAAAAGGGCATCCAACGGCGCATTGATAGGAATGATATTGTCATTATTTACAGGTCCAGGTCTTCTTTTGGGCGCATTCATAGGTGCTTTTATTGGTGAATTCTCGATGACATCAGATGCTACAAAAAGTGCCCGTGCGAGCCTTTATGCCGTCTTAGGTGTGTTTAGCGGTATGGCTGTAAAATTGTTCTATACCACAGCGATGCTCGTCCTATATATCAGTCATTTGTATTTATGAGAGTAACTGTCGGCACAAAAGAGATACACTACCCTTCTCTTGAATTCACAGAAGGTATCCTCCTGTTTACCGGTCCTTCGGGAAGTGGCAAGACAACATTGCTAAGAGCCCTGCACGGTGAACTGGCAGTTCAAGAAGCATTTGAGAATTGGCCACGAAATAAAACAGCCATGATGCCGCAGCAAAATACCTGGATTCCTTATTTGAA
>DJCX01000102.1 GCA_002430755.1 Flavobacteriales bacterium UBA5939
GTATCTGTGATGAATTGATCCTCGACAATAGAAGAAGGACTGTTCGCATAAATGACAACGGTCGTACTTCGCTCTGCTTTACTAACGGTAATGAGCGCCCAGATGACACTAGTCAGTGCTAAGAACGACAAGAACTCTCTATGGAACAAACGTTTAATCATGGGCTAAAAAAACCGGCCAAAGCCGGTTTCAAATTATTTCGATTGGTATTGGGCGCTTAGCTCTTTACTAACGGCGCTTTTCTCAACCTTCAATCTCGAATTCTCAGCCTCCAAGACAATGTAGGTATCGCCTACTTCAAGAATCTTTCCGTGAATACCTGAGGTCAAAACAACACGATTGCCTTTTGCAACCTCACTGCGAAATTTTCCTTCTTCCTTTTGTCTTTTCATCTGCGGTCTGAAGAAGAATAAGTACATGACCAAAACGATCATGATTAGCGGTAAAAAGCTCATGGCCCCTTCTGCCCCTGCTTGTAATAATAAATAGGTCATTACTTATTAGAAATTACGGTTGATGTAATGTTTAAGACTTTAGTTTGCGGTACGGCATTCGTGGTCAACGTTACACGCTTGTCTTGCTTACCCGCACGTCCTGATGAGTTAAAACTCACTTTAATTTCTCCTGTAGCACCCGGTGCAATAGGTTGACGTGGCCACTGTGGCACTGTACATCCACAAGAACCTTGTGCATTAGAAATGATTAGCGGCCCCTCGCCTTCGTTGGTGAAATTAAAGGTATAGTTTACCACTTCACCTTCTTGAATCTCACCGAAGTCGTGGAAGTCTGTGTCGAATGAAATTGCTGGAAGTGCTTCCATCATTGTTTCTGAAGCAGGCTCTGTTGGCGCTTCAATTCTATCTGCAGCACTGTTACATGCTGTAAACACTAATAATCCTGCGGCTAGTACAACTAGTTTTTTCATTGTTTTAAGTTTATTCAATTATTCCTCGGCCTACCTTTTGAAGCAAGCCTTCTTCACGCAAATTAGTAACGATTTTGTCAAGTATACCATTGATGAATGAAGAACTTTTAGGAGTGCTGTATTCTTTTGCCAAATCTAGGTATTCATTCATACTCACCTTAATAGGTATCTCCTCCATTCCGCGCCACTCTGCAACACATAATTTCATGAGTACAACGTCCAATTTTGCAATGCGGTCGCTCTCCCAGTTTTTACTCTTACTCTCAATTCGGGATTCACTATCCACTGCGAATTCAAAGTACTTGCGCATCAACAACGCACCAAAGGCTGCATCGCCCTCGTCCTTGTAAAGATTGGGGATGATCAATCCACCTTGGTCGTTCCAACTGGAAATGACCTTACCACTCATCATCTGGGCTGCATCCAGGTCGTCGCTCCACCCTACATGCATGTCTTCATAAATATCGTGGAGCAATTCATTCTCTGCGATATACTCTTGGTAGATGTATTTAATGAAGCGCTTTTGTGCCCCAAAATCGTCGCGCATTGCCAATAACTTATCGTACTCCTCACTCTCAAAGACTTGTTCCCAAAGCCCTCTGAAGTGATTGTCGTAGGCGCTCCAGTCCACATGCACACCTTCGCTAAACGCAATCAACCTCGCATCATTACGAACAAGATCAAAAAATGAAATGTCTGTAAACGCTGAAATACGATCCGCCAACGCACTATCTGGTACATTCCGGCTGCGCACTTTATCAAGTCGATCACTAGCAGTACTGTGAATACGCAACAAGGCATGGATGTCCCAAATGAATAAATCGTGTACCTCTTCTAGACTCTTGTCTAAGTTCTTAAGCAATGTCGCGGCGCCAAGCTCATTATCTGAAGCATGGGCATAGAGGTGGTGCAGAACCTTAATTCTGATGTGTCTCCTTGTGATCATAAAAATTGGAAAATATTGGGCATACGATTCTTGCTCAACAGAACTGAATTCATCAAAGTCTTGTTATTTTTGAACGACCGCATGCAAAGAGCTTTTCTTTGACACAAATATACTGCGGAACGCACCTACGAAACGATATGCAAGCACTAAAATATCTTAACAAATACTTCATTAAGTACAAGTGGTTGCTCGGCGCCGGGGCATTCTTTGTCATCGTATCTGTCATCTTCAAGCTCTTCCCCGCCCTACTCATTCGTAACAGTTTCGATACCATCGCAGCGGTCATTGAAAATTACAAGACGGGAGTCGTTCAAAATGAGCTCGTTAGGTGGGAACTCATCAAATACGGTCTGTTCATCATTGCCTCGGCAGTGCTGCAGGGGATATTTATGTACTTCATGCGTCAGACCATTGTGGTCATGTCACGTCACATTGAATACGATTTGAAAAATGTGGTTTTCGAACAATACCAGCGATTAACTCAGCGGTTTTTCAAGCAAAACAATACCGGTGATTTAATGAATCGCATTTCCGAAGACGTAGGAAAAGTCAGAATGTATGTAGGTCCAGCTATCATGTACGCCCTTAATACAGGCTTTACGATCATATTGGTCATTTCAATAATGATTAGTGTAAGCCCGAAATTGACACTGTTGACCCTAGCTCCCCTTCCTCTATTGGCTTTCCTAGTATACAAGGTGGCCAATTTGATTAATGTCAAATCCCTTGCCGTCCAACAACAACTGAGCACGCTGAGTACTTTCGCACAGGAAAGTTTTTCCGGCATGCGCGTCATTAAATCCTACCACAGATTACATTGGTTCAACGCAAAATTCAAAGCGGAGGCCATTGAATATCGTTCTGTAAATGAAGAACTCTTCCGTGTAAATGCTACGTTTCAGCCCATC
>DJCX01000012.1 GCA_002430755.1 Flavobacteriales bacterium UBA5939
AGAGAGAGTTCTGTTTTTCCTTTGGGTAAGACCGTGTGCTGCGTGATGTCAATGATTTCTGCAATCTTGCCGTTTTGTACCGCTATCCAAAACTCTGAGCCTTCGTGGCTAGTGATGGCGTCATTAAGACTGTGTAATTTGAAGTCCTTCAAGAGCACATCATACTCTTGAGGATTTTGGCAGCTGGTTAAGGGAAAAAGCCATAGCAGGTTATAAACAACAAAACGGCCAAAAGTGTGAGAAAGATTGCGCATTGAAATGAAATGTGTTGGTCTTAGAATGCGTAAATTTGCACAAATTCTTTAATAAAATGAATAGCACATCCGTTGCCACTTTAGATCAGGCCAAAGAAATGGGCCTACTTCCTGAAGAGTTCGATAAAATCAAAGAAATTCTTGGCCGCACGCCTAACTACCTAGAACTCTCTGTTTATGGAGTAATGTGGAGTGAGCACTGCTCGTACAAGAACTCTATTGTTTGGTTGAAAAAGCTTCCGAAAAAAGGCCCACACATGCTCGTTGAAGCAGGTGAAGAAAATGCAGGTCTTGTAGATATTGGCGACGGTTTGGCTTGTGCCTTCAAAATTGAAAGTCACAACCACCCTTCAGCAGTAGAGCCTTACCAAGGTGCAGCAACAGGCGTGGGCGGTATCAACCGCGATATTTTCACCATGGGTGCTCGTCCTATCGCTCAGCTCAATTCGCTGCGCTTCGGTAAACCAACTGAAGACCGCACAAAGTGGTTGGTGAAAGGTGTGAGCAAGGGTATTGGCGATTACGGAAACAGCTTCGGGATCCCAATCGTTGGTGGCGAGGTATACTTTGACGAGTGCTACCACCAGAATCCATTGGTCAATGCGTTTTCCGCAGGTATTGTTGAGGTAGGTAAGCAGATCAGTGCTACTTCTACTGGTGTTGGCAATCCGGTATTTATCGTAGGATCAGCAACCGGTAAAGATGGTATTCACGGTGCTTCATTTGCATCTAAAGACTTGGACGAAGACAGTGCAGAGGATATCCCATCAGTACAAGTTGGAGATCCGTTCCAAGAGAAATTGTTGCTAGAGGCAACTATGGAATTGGCCGAAACTGATGCTGTCGTAGGTATGCAGGATATGGGTGCAGCAGGTATTACTTGTTCATCTTGTGAAATGTCTGCTGCTGGCGAGCACGGTATGGATATTTGGTTAGACAAAGTGCCGTTGCGCCAAAAGATGGAAGCATGGGAAATCCTTCTTTCAGAGAGCCAAGAGCGTATGCTTGTAGTTGTTGAGAAAGGAAAGGAGCAAGTGGTTCTCGATATTTTCGACAAGTGGGATCTTGAATGTGAAGAGATTGGTATTGTAACAGAAGGCGGCACAGTAAATTACTACTGGGGCGAAGAGCTCATGGGTAGCATTCCTGCAGATAGTGCTGTACTTGGTGGAGACGCACCTGTATACCACAGAGAATGGTCTGAGCCAGCGTACTACCAAGAGTACAAGAAATTTGACATTGCTTCCGTAGAAGAGCCAGCTGATCTTAAAGCGGTCGCAGAGCAGATGGTGGCTTTGCCGAACATTGCGTCAAAGAGATTTATCTACGAGCAGTACGATAGTATGGTAGGTACTCGCAATATGAGTACAAACGCACCTTCGGATGCTGGAGTGGTTAATATCAAGGGCACGGATAAGGCCTTGGCCATGAGTGTAGATTGTAATTCACGATTCGTACACGTTGATCCTGAAGTAGGGTGTGCCATGGCTGTAAGTGAGGCCGCAAGAAACATTACTTGTTCAGGAGGTATCCCTTCAGCAGTAACGAACTGTTTGAACTTTGGTAACCCATACAACCCAGAAGTATACTGGCAGTTTGTGGGCTCTATCAAGGGTATGAGTGCAGCTTGTGAGAAATTCGAAACTCCAGTTACAGGGGGTAACGTAAGTTTCTACAACCAGACTCAAATCGGCGATACTATTGAGCCTGTATTCCCTACGCCTACCATCGGTATGATTGGGGTAGTTGAAGACAAGAAATTTGTAACGACACTTGGGTATAAAGACAAAGGAGATTTGATCTTCATGATCGGTACAAACCATGACGATATCTCTTCTTCTCAATACTTGGTAAATGTTCATGGAGTAGAGAACAGCTCTGCGCCACACTTCGATCTCGAGGAAGAATTTGCGAATCAAAAGCAAGTACAGATGTTGATCCGTGAAGGAGCTATCAAATCAGCACACGATTTGAGCGAAGGTGGTCTATTCGTCGGTTTGCTCGAAAAGGGCATGGTCAACGGATTGGGCTTTGATATCACGCTTCCTGCTGAGTTCCGCAAAGATGCTGTACTCTTCGGCGAGAGTGCTTCGCGTATTCTTGTGACCGTTAGTGAAGAGAACAAGGATAAGTTTATCGACTTGATGATGCTGAATGGATGTGCGTTTGACCTATTGGGTCACGTTACTAAAGGAAGCGTTCGTGTTGATGACGAGGATTGGGGGTCTGTAGAAGATTACCAAAAGATTTACGACAACGCTTTGGGCGATATCCTTTCGAAATAAGGAACGCCTAAACAGCTTTATAAGCGGCCTTCACTCAGTTAGTGGAGGCCGTTTTCTTTTTCATAACGACCGATTCTATATTCGATACTGAATAGAACACCAGGCGTAAGATTACTCGCTGCACTTAAAGGCCAGGTAATGCTGCTCGAAGCTGCCCATTGCGGGTGTAGCAATAATGTAAATCCAACCTGCGGCGCTATCCCAAAGGAGTTGGCACGTTGATTTGTGAGACGCTCTTCACTCTGCACAATACCCATTCCGGCTCGAAACTCCGAATGTAGGCTTTCAATTGTTATCGCCCGAACGAGCGATAAGGACCTCCAGTCGTTAAATACATTCTCTTTCCAAATGCCCCCACCGTCGGTTAGTGCTTGCGCTTCAACAAACACTTCTGGGCTAATTTCGTACCCCGCCTTAATGCCGACATAAGGATAAGCAGCACCTGCACTGATGTAAGTGTGTCTGTTCGGCTCCATTCCGCCGAATTTCTGCGCACTCAGCGCTACTGAAAACAAGAGCATCAAAGCTGCCAAGGTTGGTCTCATACTATAAAGTAAGGCAGAGAAAGCGCGCCCTGGCACACCTTCGTCGCGAAGATTTCCACAGATGTCCAGTCATTCTAGGTATAAAAGAAAGCAGCCGTTCTGAAGGTGTTGGCGTGTGCCTCTATGATTCGTCGAATTTCAGGGCTGTAACCGCCGCCCATGTTAACTGCAACAGGTACGTCATTTGAGTGACAAAGCTTAAAGACAAGCTGATCACGCTGCTTACATCCGTCCAATGTGAGGTCCATTCTTCCGAGCTTATCGCCGCGTATCACATCTACACCGCTTTGGAAAAAGACAAATTGCGGTTCGATGCGATTGAACAGGTCTTTGAGATGAAAATCAAGCAGACTCAGATATGCTTTGTCGCTAATAAAGTCGGGTAGGGGAAGGTCAAGGTCGCTTTGCTCTTTGTGGTAGGGATAGTTCTTTGCACCGTGCATGCTGAAGGTGAAAATTCTAGAATCATCAGTAGCAAGTGCTGCAGTTCCATTGCCTTGATGAACGTCTAGATCCACCACTAGTATTCGCTCATACCCGTGGTTGTCTATGAGGTGATGTGCTCCAATGATGATGTCGTTTAAGATGCAAAATCCTTCACCGCGATCGTAAAATGCGTGGTGAGTACCTCCAGCAATGTTCATGGAACAACCGTATTGCAAGGCAAATTCGGTATTGTCAATAGTACCACGACAGATGGTTCGTTCTCTATCGATGAGCTGCTTGCTCAATGGGAAGCCGATCTTGCGTTGTGCTTTAGGGTCAAGCGTTCCTTCGTTAAGTTCTCTCCAATACTCAGGACAATGTGTTCGAGTAATTTGCTCGGGTGTAAGCATTTCCGGGGCGAAAAAATCATCCTCGCTAAGCGTACCCTCATGAATCAATTGTTTAGGCAGCAGCGAGTATTTAGCCATCGGAAAGCGATGGTTCTCAGGAAGAGGATGGTGATAAATAGGGGCCCAAGCGACCTTTAGCATGTTCGATTAACGCAATTGAGCATTTAATCGTTCACCCAACTGATGTACAATTCTGCCTACACTCTTCTCAACAGCCTTATCGTTAAGCGTCTTTCCAGGATCTTGGAAGGTCATGCCAATCGCATAGCTCTTCTTGCCGGCAGGAAGTTTATCACCTTCGTACACATCGAACAAGAACACATTCTTCAAGAGTTTGCGCTCAGTCTGTGTAAT
>DJCX01000053.1:0-16382 GCA_002430755.1 Flavobacteriales bacterium UBA5939
GTTCTGAGGTAGTGGTGGTGAACTACGTGTGGAAAACATAAATGAGCTCATAGGTGAAGCCTATCGCATCAGGCGGTAAATTGGTCTTACATTTGATAGAAGAAAAAGAAATACATTTTATTATGGCACTCGAAATAACGGAAGCAAACTTTGAAGAAGTAGTAATGAAGTCAGACAAGCCTGTATTGGTAGATTTCTGGGCGGAATGGTGTGGACCATGTCGCATGGTTGGACCAGTAGTTGATGAATTGGCTGGCGATTACGAAGGCAAAGCAGTTGTAGGTAAACTCAACGTAGATACTGACGGTGCCGTGGCACAACAGTTCGGCGTACGTAATATCCCAACATTACTTGTATTTAAGAACGGCGAGATCGTAGATAAGCAAGTAGGTGCTACAAGCAAGCAAGTTCTTGCAGCGAAGCTAGACGGCGCTATGTAAGAAGTAGCGAGATAAAATTCTCACAACACCCCCGCGGGCCTCGCCCGCTGGGGTGTTTTTTTTTGTCAACGCTCCCAATGTGAATAGGATTTAGTTGTTCACATTCTTTGATTCCTAATCTGGGCAATTTCAATTTAATAGGGAAGGTATTCCACCTTAATTAAAACCCTATTGCCATGAAGAAATTTACCCTTTTTTGGGCGCTTATCATCGCTCTAACAATTCAACTTCGCACGTTCGCCCAAATCCAAGACTCTGTTCAACTGCTGTATTCAGAGCTTCCAGATACACTCTTTCCACATGGCTTTTTACACGATCAGAGTGCGTTGAGAGATTTATTCCACGGTACACAGTATGATTTGCACCAACTCGACGGTTCCATTCCGGGTAAAATAACCACTAAGCGGCTGTGCGAATTGGCCTACAACGATTTGTTTCTAAGCCAGCGACTCTCCGGTGGTTTACTTTTTGGTAATAAGCAGCCCCACTTGAAACCGTGGAGTTCTATTGAGCAAGAGAGCACGGTAGATTCCCAGTCAATAGACGTTCGCCTTCACCTGAATTGGTTTAAGGTTCATGAATTAGATTCCACAGCTTTCGATAAAGGCTGGCTGTTCTATGATGGCCATAGAATTACTACGGTTCCACGAAAAATGTGGCTAGATAGCGCACAGACCGTCCCTTGGAGCACGCCGGCACCTTTAGACAGTGCACTCAAAGCCGTGAATGACTTTACTGTATTTTTTGGTGGCACCAACAGTTCGGCGCATTACATAACTGGACAGCAGACTACCTTGAGCTTTTCACTAGTGGACTCTTTGGTTCAGAGCAATCAGCAACTCCCTTCAGTGTTTTATGTTGATTTAGACGATGGACAAGGTTTTAGGCAAACTACGCTTAACCAGGTGCTTCACGCAACGTACGCCACGACTTCGACCCATGCAGAATTGGTCCATAAAGATCTCGCTATACGCATCAGGGATGCTGGAAAATGGCTCGAAACACGCTTTCAGATTCCGTTAATATTCAATGTTAGCCAACCGGATACGGTTCTGTACACAGAAAGTATGCCTTCGCCGCCTTGCTATTCAACGTATACCCCAAAAGAGGAAGCAAGCATCACGATTAAATACGCCAATAAGGGCTTGGGACTTCAAAAACCCATTGTAGTTGTGGAGGGCTTTGAGAGCGCTTTGAAGCCTTATGGATTGATCAGCTATGAAGGTTTGGCATCCGGCATAATCCTAAATGGAAATGATGAGCGGGTTTTTTTAGGAATGGAGAAGCTTTCTTGGATGTACGATTCCCTTCATTCCTCCGGATACGACATCGTTCATGTAGACTTTGAGGAGAGTAAACAGCGGATAGAAGACAATATGCAAAGCCTTATCAGAGTTCTGTATTGGGTAAATCAGCAGCACGCTGATTATCCGGCGATAGTAGTTGGCGCATCAATGGGGGGCTTGGTTGCTCGAGCAGCACTTTTGGAACTCGAGCGCAGTGCTTGTTTTCAAAATATAAGCGCCTATGGAACTTTCGACACTCCGCACGACGGTGCCTTTGTACCGCTAGGTATACAGATGGGGGCGAAGCGCATCGAAGAATTGACCACTGTTTTTTGGCATTGGTCGTTAGTGCAGACATGGTCAAAGGCATTGAATTCTCCTACAGCACGACAAATACTCATTGATCATCTTGATCCGACTGCGGTGCAAGACCGAGCTCAGCTCAACGCTGTGTATAGAAACGAGCAACCTCGGACCGTTCGAAGATTCGCGGTTTCAAACGGTTCGGACATGAATATTCCAAACCCTTTAATTGATTCTGCGGATGTTATTGCACAATGGGGTAAAGAGAAGTTTGTGACCTATAGGCACCGTGTTGATCCACATCTCGACAGTATTAAATCCAATATGGTAGGGGGGCTTAAAAAACCTTTGATTGCCTATGGAGCAAGTATTGAAGGGATGGACAGTCCGTCAGGCTACTTGTATTTTGGTCAGAGCTATCTCAGGAACACCCTCCATTTCAAACGCCTTTGGTTTAGAAGTAAAGCAGGTGCCTATCAATCCCTGCTCGTGAAAAAATTAGGGGCACACGCAATCATTAATAATCTTCTTGCAGATAAGATCATCCGGGAGATTCAACGGAGTACTAATACCGAACTTCACAAGATCCACAAGACGATAGAGGCAAATGCTTCAAAACTTGTGAAGCAGAGCAGCTATCATAACTACATAGAAGCCCCGGGATCTTCTACGAATTCAGCGAAATCGTTTGAGCAGATGTTCTTTTCACAGGTACGCAGTCCAAACCATACTTTCATTCCATCTTTCAGTGCCCTGAATGTTGGTGAGGCGTTCGTGAACACACCATTTCGAGGGGATATGAAGCGTATCCCATTTCATACCTATATCAGCCCTGGTTTAACTATGGATAAGGCTGGATCGAATCAGGAACACATATACACCGATGAGCACATCATTAATTACGCTTTAACAACCTTTGAAGGTGTTCATCGTCGAATAGGTCACTTAGGTGTTCTCAAGACGGATTATAATATCGCTAAGGAGTTTAATGCCTTCAGTTCCTATGATTCTCACATTGAACAGTTAGAGGTCGCCAAAGGAGTTTCTTTGTCCATAGGCAATCCTGCTGGGTTCGTGGGGCAGAGCTCCGTCCCAGCCGATAGCAGACAAGATATAGAGGTGTTTGTCGGTAACGGCAGTGATGGTAGTGAGTTACTGATTAAAGGCGCGTTAAGAATAGGTGCGTCGCAAGCAAGCCGTTCAGTGTTGAGGATTAATTCAGGGAGCCGTCTAGTTCTTTCGAAGAACAGCACGCTCTCCATAGGTAATGAGAGTCGTCTTATCATAGAGCCTGGTGCTGAGGTTATAATTCATCCTAATGTGACTATAGAATGGGACGGAGGGGTCATAGAGCTTCAAGGGATGTTAAAGCTTGTCCATGGAGCTGATTTTGCACCCTTAGGCTCAGGCACTTTAATTTCAGAAGGAACGGGTAGGATTGCTCCACAGAGTTCTGGGGATATTGCGCTTGAGAATTCTACATGGATCATAGCAAACCTTCAACATCTCACCGTTAACCTTAACTCTGTTCGTCTGAGTGACTGTGAAATTGAGTTTAGGAACAAGGGGGAATTGAAGGTACGCTCTCCCTTTGAACTATTAAACTCAACCGTAACCTATAGCGGGCCAAAACAGTGGAGTGGACTGTCGGTGTCTGGAACGACAGCCCTCATTAAAAATTCGCAATTCATTGGAGGCGCTCCTTCAGTGAGAATCGCATCTAACGCCTCATTCTCCTTGCAAAGTTGTCATTTTAGCAATGCTCAAACAGGAATTTATACGACTGCCGAACCTTACGAATTTTACGGGAATAGTTTTACCTCATGTACACTCGGTGCCTACCTATCCTGCGATACAACTCTTATTGAGAGGAATCTCTTTCACGGATGTACTACCGGGCTTGAGTTTCGCTCTTCGGTAAAGAGTACTCCACTACAAATGAAGTACAACGTTTTTTCTTCAAATACATTAGGATCAGAGGTGCATGATGCAACCTTGCGATTAGAGTGCAACGAATGGAGTTACAATACCACAGGGCACCGTCAATATGGGGGTGCGGTCCATATGGGTAACAATGCCGGTAATACGTATCAGTCTAACAGCATTGGTATAAAATTCACACAGTTGTCCCTACTTAAGCTTCACCAAGGGCATAATCAATGGTTGGGCAGTTCATCTCTAGATATGCAAGGAACCTTTTCTAATTGGAATAATCTGTCGCATAATGGTTCGTATTACTACCTCACCGCGGACAACACCTTGTTCACGTCCAATTCATCAACAGACCTTAAATATGGCCGGGAAAAGGTATATCCTATGGTTGGGGCAAACAGTCAACCTTCGAGCTTTCTGTGTCCATCTAAAGGCCCAAGAAAGGTGGCCGCTTCATCAGTCCGAAGCAAGAGGCATACACTGGTCGTTTACCCTAATCCCACAACGTCTTCGACCGTTGTTGCGGAATTTGATGCGATTCAACAGTGGGGCGAGATAGAGATATATACTTCTCAGGGTCTTTTAATTGATGCTGTTGAACTCGACAAAGGTCAGACAACGAAATCTCTTCAATTGCCCAATACAAGAGGCAATTATATCGTTAGGTTACTAACGCCAAATGAAACAGAGACTGCAAGAGTCGTATTACTGTAATAAAACTCCCGCCTTCCAGCCTACTTAGGAGGATTGGTTTGGCCAAAATCTGTACTTTGCGACAAGTTATGAGCACACATAAGAACATTCCGATGATAGACCTTCCGAGGGTGCATAGCGCTTATAAGGAAGAATTGGACGAGGCCATACGCACTGTGGTCAATAGTGGTTCATACATCGGCGGATCTGTTGTCGAAGAATTCCAATCCACACTTACGAATTTCATCGGGGCACCTACTTTCGGGGTGGGCAACGGCACCGATGCCTTGCAGATTGCGCTTATGGCATTAGGTATTGGTCCAGGCGATGAGGTAATTGTACCGGCTTTCACCTATGCTTCTAGTGCTGAGGTTGTCGGCTTATTAGGTGCAACAGCTGTATGGTGTGATGTTCAGCCCGGTTCCTTTAATATCGATCCGGCAAGCGCGAAGTTGGCATTATCGGCAAAAACTAAAGCAATCATTGCGGTGCACCTCTATGGTCAACTCGCGGATCTTGAGGCTTTAGAAAAGACAACAGGAGCTCTTCCAATTGTAGAGGATACCGCACAAGCGTTCGGGGCAAAATTCACCCATGGAAAGTATAAGGGTAGGTATGCGGGTACTGTTGGTGCTTTTGGTACGCTCAGCTTTTTCCCAACAAAACCACTCGGTGCTATGGGGGATGGAGGTGCCATCATTTCTGCGAATGCTAAGTTGCACGATCGAGCATTGCGTATTGCGCGTCACGGGCAAAGCAAAAAGTATGTCCATGAAATCATTGGTGTGAATTCGAGATTAGACCCTATTCAGGCGGCAATCCTAGGCGTGAAGTTCAAGCATTTCTCAGATACTCTCGAACGGAAGGAAAGTCTTGCGGAACTCTATCGCAAAGAACTGCAAGACATGGAGCAGCTAAAACTTCCAGAACGTCAGTTACATTCCACGCACGTGTGGCATCAGTATACCTTAAGAATAGACTCTAAGCATAGGAATTCGCTTAAGGAATATTTGACCGATCATGGCATTTCGTCCATGGTGTATTATCCAATCGCCTTGTCGGACCAGCAAGCTTATGCAGCGATGATTGAACGGGTACCGATTACTAATTCTAGATTACTCTGTGATGAAGTACTTAGTTTGCCGATGGATCCATCCATGGACGATACAGATGTACTGATGATTTGTAGCGCAATAAAGCAGTATTTTGCAGCATGAGTTACTTCAAACATGAAACAGCAGTTGTAGACCAAGGTGCAACTATTGGTGATGAAACCAAGATTTGGCACTTTACGCACATCATGTCTTCTGCGCATCTTGGCTCTCGTTGTATTCTTGGGCAGAATGTGTTTGTTGGAGCCGATGTACACATAGGCAACGGCGTTAAAATTCAAAACAATGTCAGTGTCTACAGTGGGGTTACCGTTGAAGACGATGTGTTTTTAGGTCCTTCAGTTGTTTTTACAAATGTGAATGCACCTAGAAGTTTTATCGAACAGAAAGACTTCGCAAAAACTCGAATCGGTAAGGGAGCTGCAATAGGTGCTAATGCTACCATAGTCTGCGGCAACGATATAGGTCAATATTCATTCATTGGCGCTGGTGCAGTTGTTACAGCTGCGGTTCCGGATTATGCCAAATATTACGGGGTACCTGCCCAACATAAGGGTTGGATCAGTCGTACAGGTCAAGATTTGAATTTTGACGAAAAGGGTAAGGCTACCTGTTCTCAGACAGGTGAAGAATACGTTTTGGAAAATGATGTTGTTCGCCCGCTATGAAAGTAGTCACTATCATCGGTGCTAGGCCTCAATTCATTAAAAGTGCTCCGGTAAGTAAAGCGTTAAAGAACACTGGTATTCAAGAGATTACAATCCACACAGGACAGCACTACGATGCCAACATGAGTGCTGTGTTTTTTGATGAAATGGCATTGCCAAAACCCCTGTATCGGCTTGAATGCGGTGGTTTGGGACGACCAGAAATGTTGGCAAAGATGCAAGTAGAATTGGCTCCAATTTTCAAAAAAGAGCAACCCGATTTCGTGTTGGTATATGGCGATACTAATTCCACTTTAGCAGGTGCAAGGACCGCAAATGAGCTTAATATTCCCTTGATACATGTTGAGGCTGGCCTGCGTTCATTCAACTTGGAGATGCCTGAGGAACACAATAGGGTTGAGACAGACCGTCGTTCTAAAATTCTTTTTACGCCTACAGAGGAGGCGGTTCAAAACCTTCATAATGAAGGGTTTCTTGATAAAGAAATTCAGATTGAAACTATTGGTGATGTGATGTACGATGCATTGCTTCAGTTCAAATCAAAAGCACATTGGGTAGAGGAAATGGGGGACCGCTCATTCTTTGAAAAAGAATTTGGATTGGTTACCGTTCATAGATTTGAGAACGTAAGTAATCGTGAGAAGTTAAGTCAATTGGTGGATGAACTCAATGAAGTTCATGCTACTCAGCTGCCTTTATACATGCCATTACACCCATCTACTCGGAATAGATTAAAGGAGTTCGGTTTACAGCTAAATATCCATCAGTCTCCACCGGTAGGATATCTTCAGATGTTGTGGTTACTGCAGGAATGTTCGGTAGTTCTCACGGATAGTGGAGGTCTTCAAAAAGAGGCGTATTTCAGCGAAAAGCCTTGTATAACCTTACGTGAGCAAACAGAATGGGTGGAGTTAGTAACCCTTGGAGTGAATCGTCTGCATGTCATTGGAACCGATTCTTTAAAGCGTGCAATCGAAGATTTTCGATCAGCAAAACTCGATTATTCTTGGAAGGGATACGGTACTGGTAATGCTGCAGATAAGATTGCCCGTACAATCCTCACGGCCTAATTAGAATTGTTGTAAGAATCGATTCACATCCTCGATGCACTCTGGATTTAGGTTGTGCGCCATGGGATAGGATTTGAATTCAAAATCCTTGTGTTCTAGAAGTTTAGCACCGCTTTCCGCCCATTCATAGGGGATAACATGATCCATCGTGCCGTGTGTTTGAAGCACCGGAGCGCTAATGTTCCAATCAGTATTCCTCCATTCTGGCAGCATGTACCCGCTCATTAAAACAAAACCCGAAGCTTCGTACTCTCCTTTAAGCATGGCCATACTTAGTATTGCGCCCTGGGAGAACCCACCGCATATAATTGCGCCATTAATGTTATGTGTTTCTTTCCAGAGTGTAATACTCTCTTCGACGCGGAGGGCTGCACTAAGAACCTCTTCAGCGTCAATAATCTTATTGCCGTTGTCCCAATTGATATCGTACCATGCAAATCCACCCATACCAATATCTTTTGGCGCTTGTAAGCAAAGAATATTCATTGGAGGGAGGTAAGGCTTTAGACCGAAGAGGTCGTGCATATTGGATCCGTAGCCATGCAGTAGAACGAGCGTAGGGGATTGCGCGTGCTCTATGTGGTATATGTGTTCTAGCATTATTCGACGATGTCCCAAGTGTGGTCGGCCAAAAGTAGCACTTTGTGCATGAATTCAAACGGGCACTTTCGCCATTCAGAGGGACCTATCATACTTAAGACGGTGGAACCATTGTCGCGGCGGTATAGGAAATAGGTGTGGTTTATCTCAGGTTTAAAACCCATCTCAGCGCTGTAGATGTGCGCACTGAGTTCTTTTCTATCTTGGATTTTTTTGGCTTGCGCCGCAAGCAACTCTATTTGCTCCTTGATCTGATCAAGTTGCATATCCGTTTGCATCTCCATGGCATTGACGTCGAGAGATTTGTTTTTAAGCACATCTACTGCTTTGAATGCAGGTGCACTTACCGACGAACCATAGGGCAATAAACTTGCATTCTCAGCAATTTTATCGGGATCAATAGGGTTATGTGTTCGCTTATCTTCTGCCATGTGTCAAAAATAAATCAATCCTTCAGCTTTGTCGCCCAAGGTATTCGCTTTTTCATTTATGTAACGCTCAGCGGTTCTTAAGGCCATGAGAGCATCGAATTGGTGCCAATTATCAACCTCTACAGCATCAAGATTCCAGCCAGTGTCACCCGCCAGAGCATCTTTCGCTTCTGAGAGAAAAGCTTTGTCTTTTTTGTAACGCTTTGAATCTAGTTGTAGTTCTTGAGCAGTCAATTTTGGATAAACTTCAATGACCTTACTCGCTGTGGTTTGTCTTAGCCAATGAGCCAATTCTATGGCTCGTGCAGTTAAGCCGCCCAAGAACATGGGACTCATAGCTTTGGCTTCTAAATCGGCTTTTCTGTAATGGTAATTGGTAAAACCGTCAATTTCACGAAGAGCACCCGGTATAGATAAGGGAGCGTCAATCCCAATGACATTCGGTTTCAAAGGCTCGAGTAGCTCTTTAAGCCACTTATCAGCATCTTTGTTTTTGGTCGCTTGGTGCACTGAGATTCTGCTGTCACTAATAATAGCAGCACAAGTAAAGCCTGACGTTTTGCTTCCGTAGTCAACTCCGACTATTACTTTTCCCATTTTCCGAATATTTCTTCAACCCGTTGGATGCGAAAGTCAAATATCTCTTCAAGTTTTGGTTTGACGATTAGGGGGTGAGCCAACTTACCAAGAAGACCTAGGGGTACCTTGTAATTTACTCGGTCTAACATTTCAACTCCACCTTCTATTTCTTTGAAGTGATGCTCATGATGCCAGATAGCGTAGGGTCCTACTCGCTGTTCGTCTACGAAATAATTGGGTGCATCAACATAAGTAATCTCAGTTGTCCAATTCATTTTAATACCAAACAACGGACTCACTTTATAATTGATAAATAAGCCGGGGTACATTTTCTCAGGTACTTCGCTTAAAATATCGAAGCCCATTTCGCTTGGGGTAATCTTCGATAGGTTACCGGGATTTTGGAAAAAACTCCAGGCTTCTTCGAGTGAAATGGGGATGCGTTGGATACGCTCTATGGTATACATAATCAGGCGTTATTCCTGCTTAACGCAACAATAGAGTAGAGGTTCAGTAAATGAGGTCGAATCTATTAGATTCTTTTCATTTGTTGTTTGATGTACTTGGTCTGCTCAGCTAATACACCTTTAGAGTCGAGACGTTTCACATCAGTCAAAAGAATCTGAGCCTCTTTTTTACGACGTTTGGTTAAGGCAATGCCCGCCAAATTAAGTTTCGCGAGTGCTTTATCTTGATCCATACGAAGACCAGTATTTAAGGCTTTCTTCAACAGAGTTTCTGCCTTACCTACCTTTCTTTGAGATTCAATCATCCCCGAGAGTAAGTAATAGTAAGCCAACTGGGTTTTAATTAAGCTTTGCTCCGGGTTTTTGATGCCTCCAAGAGCCTTTTCTGCTTTTTCCAGATCTTGCTTACGCATGTGGTACAGTGAGATTAGAATGCGTTCGTTTCTGAAGTAAGTAAAGAGCACAATGGCGGCAGGGAATAGCAATGCAATACCATTGCCAATTTCTCCGTCAATAAAACTGTAAAGCGACCAACCGAAAATTGCCGCCGATACTACTATTCTGATGATTTTACTAAACATGTGCTTACTTTTGAACCACGCAAAGAAACAAAGAAATGGACAGAGTTAATTGGAAATTGATGTCGCTAGAGGAAAAACAAGCATTTTATGCGAAGATTTCTTTGGAACTCAGTGATCACAAACGCCAATTATTCGAACGTAAAATACAGCACCGTACTCGCCACTTTTCCCTGGCGTTAGAGGATATGATGAAGACTCAAAATGCATCGGCGCTCATGCGTACTGCAGATGCATTTGGCGTTCAACGCGTTGATATATACGACAAGAACGAACGCTTTAATGTTAGCTCCGGGATAAGTAAAGGGGTAGAGAAGTGGTTGGATACTTCATTCTTTAATACTTATAACGAAGGCGGTGTGGCAGAGTGGGCAGAGTTGCTCAAATATTCAGGGAGAAAGCTCTACGTTACCGCCTTGAATGCTAGTGCCAAACCGTTGCACGACATAGATCCTACTATTCCTGCGACTATTTGCTTTGGCAACGAACAAGAGGGTGCCTCCGAAGAACTCCTTAAATATGCTGATGAAGTCATTTACATTCCGATGAAGGGTTTTGTAGAAAGTTTTAACGTAAGCGTAAGCTGTGGGATAGTCTTGCACCATCTCACCCATAAAATGGAAGAAGCAGGAATTGCCCGAGGTTTGAGTCAAGAAGACGAAATCACAACTAAAATTGATTGGGCTTTAAGAACAATCCCGAACCCGCAACGCTTTCTCTAGTCAAGAAAGTATGCAAACTTTCCTTGATCCTGTGCCCAGTCTATAACTTCCCAACGAATTAGTCTGGCCAGGGTTTCAACTGTTCTTCGACGATCGATAGCCATTACTTTGGCTGCTTTACTTGTGCTAATGCCCGGGTAAACTTTAAGGTAATCTATGAGTTTACGTTCACTGTCGCTAAATTCTACAGGGCGTTTACTTCGGTTTGCTTGTTCCTGTTTCCATACTTCAATGAGGACGGCATTGGCGGCAAAATTCTCATCTTGATCCCTGTAGTAGGCAGTCATAGAGTCCAATTCTTCCACCTTGTACGGTTTATCATTTCCTTCGGGAATATTGATTTCCCAAACGACCTTTCCATCAATATTGTGCGCAAGAATTTCGGGGTCTACACTCGGCGAAAGGAAAATCTGAGTAGCATTTTCAATCATGTAGATGTCGTCCTCATCCTTAACACCAGCAACAACACCATTATCCCTAACTCCTATTAAAAGCCTGCCACCACTAGTATTAGAGAATGCGCTAATCGTTCGTGCGATTTTACGGCTATCAGAAATCTTGTACTTGAAATCTTGATTCTCGTGCTCGCCCTCACGAATGAGTTCCAAGAGGTTTCTTGAAGAATAATTACTATCGAAATCTTTGTACATACAACACTATTCGTATCTTAATTCTGTGGAGCAAATCATCAATCATAGCGATCCTAGTTTCTTCGAAGAAATCAATTACCTGCTAACACAAAGGCTTGCGGCTCAAAGTGCTTACGAGGATGTGCTCGAAATGCTTTTAGAGAAGTTGGAGGGCCATGGAAAAGTTAACACAGATATTGGATTATTGTTGGCCTACGGAAAAGAAGCTTTTGACGAGCAAGCCATGACCAGTTCTAGTATAGATTACCTCAGAAACCTAGGCCATACTTCTTCTCAGGTATTGGCAATCATAGAGAAGTTAAGGTATGAATTGCGTCTACTTGACAATGAGCATTTTGAAAACCAGTATTCAGCCTTGATTGGCTTTATTGATTTTGTGGTGCAATCTTGGAACAAGCTCAAAGAGATTGAAGCAGTATATACTGACGAGCTTAAATATCTGATGAATTAATTACTTGGTGACGTAGATAACATCTACAAGCGCCTGAACATCACTGTTTCTTCCGAACCATTTCGTTTTAAACTCTTCAGAGTAAACACGAATGTTTGCGATAGTCACAGAATCCCCGTAGGCTTTTCTCGCCTCGTACAGCATCTTTTCATAGGAAATCAATCCGTCGTGTAGGACTACCTCACGGGTCTGTTCAGCAGCCGTGATTTTATCACTGTAAATGACATCAGGGTATACAGTGATGGTGCCCATATAGGTCCAAGATGTTCCATATAGCGCATTCGCTGTGTCGTACAACGAGCGATTAGGACTCGCGCAAGAAACAAGAAGTCCCAGTAATGCTAGTGATAGTATCTTTTTCATAGTCTAGGTTAGCTTTCATTCAAAGCTATAAAAAAACAGCCCAGTTGGGCTGTTTTTTACAGAGACTTAATTCGTGCCTCCAATGCTTTTTGACTGATCTTAATTCCACGCTCTTTACAATACGCTGAAATTCGTTTCAAATCACCCTTAAACTGTTTAATGGCCTGGTTAATACTACAAATAGGGTTCATAATGGACCGTTTTAGAATTAACACAGCAGTAAGGTAGTCGTTCTTTTTCGTTTGGCAGAATAATAACATGTTCAATTTTGAAACATGTCGAATCTCTTTTGGTAATTACTCGACTTTAGGCCGAAGAACTGCCCAAAAATTTAATTAACTTGGTACAACCAACCAACCAATAATCTGATCCTATGGTCTCCACCAATAAGTCAGAGCTGATACTCAAGGGTCTTTTGTCCATCTATCCTATCAGCCATGATTTCGAAAGGCAAGAGTTACTCACTCTGTCGAATGAATTTCAATGGCGACAAATACATCGTGGGGATTTGTTGTGGGCCGAAGGGCTTGATAAAGATCACCTATACTTTATCGTGAATGGATCGTGTGCAGAATACCTTCAACACGATAGTCAAGAATCACTGATTCGCTTTTACCACGAAGGAAAATTTGCATTTTCTGAGGACATACTAATCTATGGAGTTCCTTCTGAAACCCGTTGCGTGGCACTTACAGATGCAGTAATTGCATCATGCCCTAAACAAGTGCTCTTAGACGATACCTTAGATAAGGTAGTCGGAGCAAAACTGCTGAGTATTCTATTAAACTTCAGTATGACAGAATACCGCAACACGACTTATGAAATGCTTCAAGCCAGCGGAAAAGCCAGGCTTCAAGCGGCCATCTCTCAGAGTCCGAATTTGTTAAACATTATTCCACGCAAGGAATTGGCTGACTATCTTGGCTTATCTAGAGCCTCATTGTTCAGAGCGTTAAAATCCTTTGGTCATGAAGAGTAATCAAGACGCCATGCGCGCCTATTTTGAAGCACTGCCGGTCTACACACCCGCTTTTAAATCAACTGTAGATAGCGTGGTGGCTGCCTTAGGGGAAAGCGTGAAAAAGAAAAAGGGTCAGGTCGTGGAAGAATTGACCCTGCACAATAAAGACTTCTGGTTTTTAAAGTCGGGATTCTTGAAGGAGATGTACAAGAACCCTATTGAGAAAGAGGATTCACTGTTCAGCTTGATTCCACCTCTGAGTATTTTTGTGAATGAGGACACACTATTTAATGACCAGCATCCTCAACATTACTACACGACTTACAGTGACGTTGAGTTTATTCGATTCAAATACGAAGATTTTGAACGAATCAATGCGAAGCATCCACTGCTCCAATTACTCTATCTGAGCGGTACTGCTGAAATTCAAAAAAATCGACGTGCCCGATTGATCATGCTTCGGATGCGTAGAACGATTGATAGGGTAGAGTGGGTGAAAACCAATCGTCCAGATTTATACAAGCACATGGACCGTGTGACCCTCGCTCAATATATTGGAGTGTCGCGGGCTGGCCTTTACAGAGCTTTTGAAAAGTCTAATAAGTTTCAATTCTGAGATAAAAAGATTCAAAATAACATTTTAAAGCCTGATTTTCGCAATAAAATGAATCGATAAAGAGAATTTTAGAATTCGTGACCATTGGTAGAGGCTGCATCTTAGCAGTATCAATTTTAAACACAATTAGTCATGAAAACTAAATTATCAATCTTACTTGTTGCGCTTGCGACTTCGCTATTTGCACAAAATGTACCTTCTGTAGCCGTATTGGACTTTGATACGCGTGGTTACGATGAAGTAGAACGCCACCAGATCATTCAAAAATTGACACTTGAAATGATTAATATGAGTGGGTATGAAGTGATCGATAACTACGACGTTGAATACATTTCTCAACGCGATGATGTCGATTTTACCGGTTGTTTCTCGAGAATCTGTTTGAAGGAACTTGGAGACAAGCTGGACGTGGATTTCATTTTGACAGGCTCTATGAACCTGCTAGGTGAAAAAGTAAGTACTACGGTACGTCTCTTTGATGTGAAGAAAGGTTCTTTTGTAAACAGTGCAAATAGAAACTACGTCGATGTGCCCAAGAACGACCTTTTAATGGCGGAGCTCACATTGAACGACATGATGGGTATTGAAAACGATGCCGAATTGGTTAGAAGAGTAACTATTGCGAACGATTACGAGAATATCCTGAACAATCCGTTCGATAGAACCATTGTTGCGGAGGGTCCTCGTATGGGGTTCGGCTTTGTTACTGGTAATAACGCTGCAATTCTCGCCAAACCATACGACCAGGGTGGTTTCGATATGCAAATTCCATTGATGTCTCAGTTCGGTTACCAGTTTGAAAAAGCATACATCACGACGGGTAACTGGCAAGCTCTTGCCGAGTTGATTCCACTTATCAGTGGCCTAGAATCGAACCGATTTGTACCAAACTTGACTTTGTTAAACGGTCTTAGAAACAACAATACCGGGTGGGAATTTGCCTTTGGTCCGACTGTAGATTTTACCCGCACTTTAGACGGTCAGTTAGATAGTAGAGGGGATATCGCCATCTCAACGGCTCTCGTATTCTCTGTGGGAAAAACAATTAAGAGTGGGGAAATGAACTTCCCTGTGAACGCCTACTTCATTCCGCCGAAAGACGGTACCTCGTACCGCTTCGGAATTTCAATGGGGTGGAATGCTTCAGGTAAGAAGCGACTGTTAGATTAACTTTCTAGCTAATTATGTGTTAAACCCGTGTTGGTACAGCCAGCGCGGGTTTTTTCGTTCTACCTTTATACCATGAAATTAGCGCACCGCTTTTTTACTGCCTTGGCCTTAATACCGGCCTTTTTCTCGCTGAATGCGCAAACCGATACCTCGACCTTGTTGGCGCCAGTGACTGTGGTCTACAATGAAGATCCAGCTATTGCCATCGTCAAAGATGCCATGAAAGCGCTCGGGGATTATGAGCTGCGCCGACCGGACAATCTCAAGGTATATGCTTCGCGGAAAGAGAACGGAAAGGAACTGCGATTTGAACAAGTTTCTTCCATATACTTTAATAATACTATGCCGTATCAGGAAGTCGAGGCGTTCAAGGACTACAAGGCTGTTCGGGCAGATTTTGGCAACAGTATTCAGGCATCTGCATCTGGGCAGTTTGATTTTAAAACCGACTTTGACCCTACAGACGGTTTAGACGGGGGTACTTTTAAAGAATACCCGCTGACGAATTACAGCAATACAGATTGGACACCTTTACGCCGTGTAGAAAATGCTTTAATTGATGCCGTAGCAATTCCTGGGCTTTTAAGCCAAGGCACTTTCTTCAGAACCACGTTTAAGCTCACGGGTGAGTTTGAGGACGAGAGTGATTATTCGTACACCATTTCGTTCGCTCCAAAATCCGCGAAAGGGTGGAAGGGAACAATGGTCATAGGCGGGGACGATTTTCGAGTACGGTCTATTAAAGCGAGCTACGGCGATATTTATATAGAGCAAGAATACAGCAGCAGCGGGGCGTTTTATACAGAGAACTTTATTTGGCGTTTTTCTCAAACCGAGTATCGGCAAGAGGTCATCAGTGTGAATACCATAAGCAAGCCGAAGAAAAATAGCCCCATGATGGTGGCTTACATCCCCGAAGTTGCCAATACCGACCCGGACTACTGGCAACAATACCGGAGTAGTGATCCAGAGGTAGATGCATGGACCAGAAAACAAGACAGCCTGATTCGTTATTTAAATTCCGATGAATACCTCGATAGTGCAGATGCCGTATATAATGAATTTCATTGGTACGAGCCTTTGGTAAGCGGTGTAGGCTACCGGAAGCGTAGTATGGGAACCTTCTTTTACTACAGTCCACTCATAGGTCAGTGGAATTTTGTGGGTATTGGAGGTACAAGGTGGACCCCAGCATTCATTGGCTCTAAGCGATTTTCAAATTATCAGAGTGTTGAGGGGCAGTTAGTGCCGAACTACGGCTTTTTAAACAATGATTTGAAAGGTTCATTA
>DJCX01000053.1:16735-18963 GCA_002430755.1 Flavobacteriales bacterium UBA5939
GCAGACGATTACGAACCCATAACTCAAAGTGTAGATTTAGCGGGAATATTCGCGAGATCAAATTTCATTCGAAAGCAAACTGTTGAAGCCTACCACCGTTATGAGTGGTTTAATGGATTTTACACGCGGTTAGGACTGGAGTACAGTACTCGTTCGAGCATTGAAGGATTACAATTCGCGCAATGGACAAATGATTTGTTTGGTGCAAGAAATCAACCGGCACCCTTCGAATCGTATACAGTAGCACAGTTAGGGATAGAAGTTTTGATTCGTCCATTCCAGCGTTATTACCTCAAAGGAAGAAGGAAGATTGTGCTTTCGAGCAAGTGGCCTGACTTCAGGTTCACCTTTAAGCAGGGTATACCAGATCTTTTTGGGAGCGATGTTCAATTTTCAAAATACGAATTCGTCGTGGATGATATGCTTCGCTTTGGACCTCTAGGAGAGTCTTTCTACAGATTTAGTTCGGGTGGTTTTTTGAATGATCCTTCCACCGTGAGATTTATTGAATACAAATGGTTCAGAGGAGGGGATTACTTCCTTTTTACCCATCCATTGTATACCTACCAAAGCCTTGAGCAGACTTTTGCATCTCCAAGTGTTTATTTAACGGGTTCCTACATTCATCATTTTGACGGTTTCTTTTTGGGTAAAATTCCTGGTCTAAAGAAGCTTGGCTTGGGAACGTCTATAGGTGCTACTTTTTTAACTGTACCAGATGAACAAATCAACCATTTCGAGTCGTTTCTTGGCCTAGAGAAAAAGATCAAATTGTGGGATACCCCAACGCGGTTTGGGGTGTATTATCTATTACAACCCGTTGATGCAGCGGCTGGATTTCGATGGAAAATGAGCATCGATGTCCGAGACACCTTTAAGGACCGTTGGAATTGGTAGTCTCATAATTGAAAACCCCTGAGCGATTATTAAGTAAGTAGTGTAAGTGACGATGCTACTTATCTCATTTGCCGAGAAAATCGCCTTTTCATTATTACTATATTCGCGTCATCTTGATTTTATGAGAAGTATTGTAGCGTTTTTTCGAGTTTTAGGAGTGTTTGCTGTACTCATTGGCGGTATTGGTGCCTTGGTGCTTACGAGCCCTATGGCAAGCAGACGTACATCCCACAAAATTTACATGAGCTTCAAAGGCATCCTATTGTGGGTGGTGGGTATAAAAGTACACGGACAGAAATTCGAAGAAATTGGCCCAGGTCTCATTATTGCCAATCATAGATCTTACTTAGACGTTCTATTCATTCCTACCGAGGATTTCTTCACTATTGTTGGGAAAGTAGAGGTTCGTTCTTGGCCACTTATTGGTTGGGCCGGCCGCGCACTAGGTACCATCTGGGTGAAGCGAGAGAGTAAGAACAGTCGTTCGCAAACGAAAGAAGCAATTTCAAATGCGGTAAAAGACGGCGAAACTGTGGTATTGTTTCCCGAAGGTTCGTCTTGGGAGGGGCCGTTATTGTTGCCCGTTCGTCCGGGTATGTTCTATGAAGCCGCAGACCAAGGTTTTAAACTTTATCAATGGTCGTTACACTTCGACGATGCTACCACTGGATTCCCACCTAAGATTCCATTTGGAAAGCATTTATGGGAATTGTGCAAACGCCGCAATGTAAATGCATATACTGAAGTTCGTGAGTTTCCAATTTCAGGAACCGACGGCACTGAGCTTTGTAACGATGCCATTTCTTGGTGGAACGAAAGTTTGTCCAGTCTCAATGAAAAGTATCCGATGCGAAACACAGGCTTCTGGCCAGATGATAGAGTGTTTACTTCGGCGATCTACGAAAGAACCCCAGCAGTAAAGGGATAGGCGAATCTGTCCATATAGGTGTGGACTCCTTTACCATTTATAGTCGAAAGACTGATACGCTGTCTGTTAGGAACACTGTCGCTTATTCTTTGTGTAAAGCTATTGACACCTACTTTAAGGAGTTTGTCGGCATTGTCTAATACTAAGGTGAGCAGTCCAGCGCTATTAAACCCTTCGATATTTAAGAGCTCGTTTAGTCGTTGTGGTGTAGCAATAACTACATCAGCGCCGAAGTATATGTTCTCTTTCTGGTCCAAAATTTTGGGACCTTTATAAGCAGTCCAGACGCGTAAATCCGTGTGTTTTCCGAGTGCTTCGAACATTTCAAAATATTCATCTGCAACCTCCTTGCTTTCAACTAAAATGAGCGTTCGCGCTACATCTTCATAACTCGATTTAAGCA
>DJCX01000053.1:19289-22370 GCA_002430755.1 Flavobacteriales bacterium UBA5939
AAAGCACTTGTCGTTTTAATCTGTGCCGTGGTAAACGGCAGAAATTCGTTTGCTTCTAGTGCTTCGAGGACTTGTTGTTGTAGCTTCAATCTGGGCATTTGCTCATCTTTTGTGCAAAACTAAGGGGTCTTTATCAAATGTGAGGTAAAAAACCAATCAAGTTGTACTTTTAGTGGGTAACACAAATGATGAGCATGAAGCTAAAACTAACACTCCTATCAGTGTTGATTTCCTTGGGGTTATCGGCGCAAAAACTTGAGAAAATTGAACCGCCTACGTGGTGGAAGGGCATGAACATGGATACCGTTGAATTTATGGTATACGGTTCTGATATCCATGAATTGGAAGCTTCCTCAAAAACTTTGAATGTCATCAGCTCGATGGCATTGGAAAGCCCTAATTACCTTTTCGTTACGGCACATATCCCAACGGAAGCGGTAGTAGGTCAACATAAATTGACCTTTAGAAATACGAAAGGTAAGAGAGTCGGTACTTTACTCGTAGGCATAGAGGAGCGTCGGGCTAAAAGTGCCGAGCGCAAAAGCTTTACTTCTGCGGACAATATTTACCTTTTGATGCCAGATCGATTCAGTAATGGTAATCCTGCCAACGACAAGGTGAAAGGCATGCTCGAAGGCCCGAATCGTGAGTTCAAGGGTGGACGTCACGGAGGCGATCTTGCCGGTATAGAAAATCATCTTGATTATTTCAAGGAATTAGGTATCACCGCACTTTGGCTAAATCCTGCACTGGAAAATGACATGCCGGATTACAGCTACCACGGTTATGCCATGACTGATTTGTACAATGTAGATGCTCGCTACGGGACTAATGAAGATTATAAGCGACTGAGTGCGAAAGCCAAAGAGTTGGGCATTGGACTCATTATGGATCAGGTGGCCAACCATATCGGTAGCTACCACCGTTGGATGAATGATTTGCCAAGCAGTGATTGGGTGAATCAATGGGAAGAGTTTACCGAAACGAACCACATGAAAGTCAGCAGGTTTGACCCACATGCTGCAGAGATTGATCAAAAAGTATTTCACGACGGTTGGTTTGTGCAGACCATGCCCGATTTGAATCAACGTCAGCCGCAATTGGCCCGATATCTTATTCAAAATTCAATTTGGTGGATCGAATATGCTGATTTATACGGTATTCGTATGGATACTTGGCCGTACCCAGATAAGCAGTTCTTGGCCGATTGGACCAAGGGTATATTAGACGAGTACCCGAACTTTAACATCGTTGGAGAAGAGTGGGTGAGCGATCCTTCTTTGATCAGCTATTGGCAAAGCGATGCTGTACGTGGTGACGGTTACGAGAGCTATTTACCAAGTGTAATGGATTTTCCGCTTCAGACTGCGGTAACTGAAGGCTTGAAAGGAGAGACAGGCTGGAGAAGTAGTATGACCAAGGTATACGAAAGTCTCGCTAATGATTACATGTACGGCGACGTAAACAACATCATGATTTTCCCGGACAACCACGATATGAGCCGTATTTACACGCAGTTGGATGAAGATTTTGATCTGTGGAAGATGGCGATGAGCATTTATTTTACCATGAGAGGTACTCTTCAGGTCTTCTATGGAACTGAAATTTTAATGACCAACCCAGGAAGCAATGATCACGGTATTATCCGTACTGATTTTCCCGGTGGTTGGGAAGGGGACCCAGTGAATGCGTTCACTGGTGAAGGCCTAACGCCGCAGCAATTGGAGGCGCAGAATTGGTTCAGAACCCTGGCCAATCTTCGCAAGAACAGTTGTGCGCTCAACTCCGGAGAATTGTTGCATTATATTCCTCAAGGAGAAATCTACGTGTACTTCAGAACTTTTGAATCCGAGAATATTATGGTGGTTGCTAACCGCAATAAAGAAGGCAAAACCATTGACCTCGCTAGATATTCGCAAGGATTACAAGGAGCTACAAGTGGTGAAAATTTGATCACCGAAGAAAAGGTTGATTTGAGTAACGGCACTATTGAAGTGGGGCCGATGGAGACCTTAATCCTCTGGGTAAAATAATTATGAGGGTTCTAGTACTTTTAATTTCAAGTCTTCTGCTATGGAGTTGTGTACAGGCACCGGCAGGGGGCAATGCGGAAAATGAACCGTTGGTTTCATTTGACACCGTATCAGGCGTGAGCTCTGGTACACTGCTTCGTGCACAAATAGAAAGCGAATTCATTTCTGATCGTCCCATAGACATCTGGCTGCCAAGTACCTACGACGGGAAAAGAAAACACGCTGTACTTTGTATGTACGATGCACAGATGCTGTTTGATGGAAACTCAACTTGGAATGGGCAAGAATGGCGCGTGGATGAAATTATAGATAGTTTGCTAGGGAAAAAGGCGATTATTCCAACAGTCGTTGTTGCTCTATACAATGGAGGGCAAAAGCGCAACTTTGAATATTTTCCGCAAAAACCTGCAGAGAAGTTACAAGGGACCTTTTCAGATTCTGTCATGAACGAGATTGCAAAGCGCTACGGTTCGGATACCATTTTCTCGGTAAATAGTGATGCCTATTTGAAATATGTTACTAATGAAGTACTTCCAATTGTTTGGGAAAACTTTAAGGTATATAAGGAACCTTCAGTTACGGCAATCATGGGCAGTTCTATGGGCGGTTTAATGAGCATGTATGCGATTGGGGAGTATCCTAATATATTTGGTTCGGCGCTGTGTATGAGTACTCATTGGCCGGGCGGCTTTGCTCCGAATATGGAAATTCCTGCGGTCTTTAATGCATATGTAAAGCAGAATATTATTCCTGAGGACGTTGGCAAGATATACTTCGATTATGGTACAGAAACGCTGGATGCGATGTATGAGCCGTTTCAGAACAAGGTCAATCTTGTTTTAGAGGAGAACGGGTTTGTGCTGGGGGAGAATTGGACCACAGAAAAGTTTCCGGGGGCCGCCCATGACGAAAAGAGTTGGGCCGAGCGGCTACACATTCCTTTGATTTTTGCTTTTGGCAAATAGTTGGAACGAGAAAATTTTAAGCACAAAAAACCCGGCGCGCAGCGCCGGGTTTTTCTTTTCTAGTACTTCTTTGCTTAGAAGTT
>DJCX01000117.1:0-1669 GCA_002430755.1 Flavobacteriales bacterium UBA5939
CGGTAGATTTTCTTTTCAATGAAGATGCGCTCAAGAGATGCAAAATGCCATTGCTCCTGGAGCTCACCCAATCGAATCTCAAGCTCGGCCTTCAATACCTGCTTGGTAGCTTCCGTGGAACGACGTAGGATATCAGAAACGCCTAAGAACAACGGAGTATCCTCATGAATACTACACGAAAGCGGTGCTATACTAACCTCACAGTTCGTGAAGGCGTAGAGCGCATCAATGGTCTTATCTGGGCTGATACCGTTAGGAAGGTGGACTAGGATTTCCACATTCTCCGCAGTATTGTCCTCAATCTTCTTAATCTTAATTTTCCCCTTGTCGTTGGCCTTTAAGATGGAATCAATCAAGCTCTGGGTGGTCGTCGAATATGGAATCTCCGAAATCACCAAGGTGTTCTTATCCTGCTGCGAGATTTTGGCGCGGACACGAACTCTAGAACCGCGCAGACCGTCTTGGTAGTTGGAAAAATCTGCTTGCCCGCCCGTTGGAAAGTCCGGGACCAATTTGAACGATTTGCCCTGCAACACCTTCACCGAAGCATCAATAAGCTCGTTAAAGTTGTGCGGTAAAATCTTCGTACTCAAACCAACCGCAATACCTTCTACACCCATTGCTAGCAGCATCGGGAATTTCATCGGCAAGTGCAATGGCTCGTTCGCACGGCCGTCGTAAGAAAGCTGCCAGTCAGTCACTTTAGGGCTGTAAGCTACATGCAATGCAAATTTCGTCAGACGCGCTTCTATATAACGCGGTGCAGCAGCACCATCACCGGTAAGGATATTCCCCCAGTTTCCTTGACAATCTATGAGCAAATCCTTTTGCCCCATCTGTACCAATGCATCTCCAATAGAAGCATCACCGTGTGGGTGAAAGCGCATGGTTTGACCAATGATATTTGCCACTTTGTGGTAGCGACCATCGTCCATCTCCTTCATCGCATGAAGCAAACGGCGTTGTACAGGCTTCAAACCGTCATTCAATGCTGGAACAGCACGCTCAAGGATTACATATGAAGCATAATCCAAGAAGTAATCCTCGTACATCCCAGAGACCCGCGTAATACGGGTACCTTCTTCGTGCACTTGGTCCGATTGCATTTCCGGGCTTGGCCCATCCATTTGTGGATCTAATTCTTCGCTCATTAGTTCAGAAATTCTTCTTCAAGGTTTTTCTCAACCCTTAGATTTTCAATGATAAATTCTTGACGCTTTGGCGTGTTTTTGCCCATGTAGAAGGTCAGCAGGTCTTCAGAGCGGTAATCCTTACTGATCATCACAGGCTCTAAGCGAATGTCTTGACCAATAAAGTGCTTGAACTCGTCCGGTGAAATCTCACCCAAACCTTTGAATCGTGTAATCTCTGGCTTTGGCCCTAACGACCCAATGGCATCGTTCTTCTCCTCGGTGGAGTAACAATAGCGCGTTTCTTTTTTGTTGCGCACACGGAATAAAGGCGTTTGCAGAATGTACAAGTGACCTTCTTTGACCAATTCTGGGAAGAACTGCAAGAAGAAGGTGATCAGCAGCAGACGGATGTGCATCCCATCGACATCGGCATCCGTAGCAATGACCACATTGTTGTATCTCAAATCGTCCAGGCCTTCCTCAATATTTAAGGCGGCTTGCAACAAGTTGAATTCTTCGTTTTCGTACACCACCTT
>DJCX01000117.1:1963-6589 GCA_002430755.1 Flavobacteriales bacterium UBA5939
GTATTCACATCACGGCTCTTGGTGATCGATCCAGACGCACTGTCCCCCTCAGTAATAAATAGGGTCGTTTCCAACCTTCTATCGCCTTTCGGGCTCGCTTTCTTATCGTTCAAATGCACGCGGCAGTCTCTCAACTTCTTGTTGTGCAAGGATGCCTTCTTCGCCCGCTCGCGGGCCAATTTCCGTATCCCTTGAAGGTCCTTCCGCTCGCGCTCCGCACGCTGAATCTTCTTTAAGATGGCCTCAGCAACGTCTGCATTTCTGTGCAGGAAGTTGTCCAGCTCCTTCTTCATGAAGTTGATCACATACGTTCGAACGTGAATCTCGCCTGGAGCCATTTCAAGCGACCCAAGCTTTGTCTTCGTTTGAGATTCAAAGACCGGTTCCATCACCTTCAATGAAATCGCACCAATGACACAGCTGCGAACATCAGAAGCATCAAAGTTTTTTCCATAGAAATCGCGCATGGTTGCCACCAGCGCCTCACGAAGTGCGTTTTGGTGTGTACCCCCTTGCGTGGTGTGCTGCCCATTGACGAAGCTGTAGAACTGTTCACCCTGCATGCGCTCGCTGTGCGTCAATGCGACCTCAATATCATCGCCTTTGAGGTGAATGATGTCGTGCAACGTGTTTCCATCTAAATTGTCTTGGAGCAAATCCTTTAAACCGTTCTCGCTGTAGAATTTCTCACCGTTCAAATACAGCGTCAATCCAGGGTTCAAGTAGGCGTAGTTCCAGAGCATCTTCTCGACGTATTCGAGAATGTAGCGGTAATTCACAAAGATCTCTGGATCTGGACGGAAGGCCACTTTGGTTCCTTTACGCTGACTGCTATCCGTGATGGCATCGTCTTCTGTAAGTTTCCCGTATTCAAATTTTGCGCGCTTGGTCTTTCCGTCGCGGAAGGCTTGAACAATAAATTCTGTAGACAGCGCATTCACCGCTTTGGCCCCGACTCCATTCAGACCCACCGATTTCTTAAATGCTTTGCTGTCGTACTTCGCTCCCGTATTGATTTTGGATACAACATCAACCACCTTTCCCAATGGTATACCACGGCCGTAATCACGAACGATGACTTGACCGTCCGAAATTTTAACCTCGATGGTCTTTCCAGCCCCCATGACAAATTCGTCAATGGAGTTGTCCAAAACCTCTTTCAGCAGAATATAAATACCATCGTCCGGGGACTTTCCATCACCCAGTTTTCCGATGTACATTCCGGGACGTAAACGGATGTGTTCATCCCACTCAAGCGAGCGGATGTTGTCCTCGGTGTAATTCGATTGTTGTGACATATTTTTTGGAATCGTTAGCTCCCTAAAATAAAGAGATGCACTACGATTCCAAGCCCTCGAAAGAGGATTCTATACACAGGTTTTAAACATTGAAACGGAAGTGCATGATATCGCCGTCTTGGACCACATACTCCTTCCCTTCCACGCGCATTTTACCTGCCTCTTTCACAGCATTTTCACTACCGAGATTGTCGTAATCTGCGTAAGAGATGACCTCGGCGCGAATAAAGCCCTTTTCGAAGTCGGTGTGAATAACTCCTGCAGCCTGCGGTGCAGTGAAATCGCGCTTGATAGTCCATGCACGAACTTCCTTCTCGCCTGCAGTAAAATAGGTTTGAAGTTGAAGCAGGTCGTAGGCTGCACGAATGACGCGATTGACTCCTGCGTCTTCCAAACCAAGCTCTTCTAGGAAGAGTTGCTTTTCTTCATAGGTTTCCAATTCCGCAATGTCGCTTTCAGTGCTTACTGCAATGTGCAAGCAGCCTGCATTTTCTTCTTTGGCCATTACACGTACTCTTTCGACGTGTGCATTGCCTTCTTTCGCTGAACTTTCGTCAACGTTACACAGGTATAATACCGGCTTGTCTGTCAACAGTTGCATTTCCTTGAGCAAACCTGCTTCGCGATCGTTGCGATCAAAACCACGAACGTTCTTTCCTTCCATCAAGAAATTCACCAAACGCTCCAAAGTCTCCACATTCAATTTTGCCTCTTTTTCGCCACTTTTGGCCATTTTTTTGGCCTTTTCGAGTCGTTTTTCGGCAGTTTCGAGGTCTTTTAGCTGTAATTCGATATCTATGGTTTCCTTATCTCGGATAGGATCGACACTTCCATCCACGTGAGTAACGTTCTCATTTTCGAAGCATCTCAAGACATGAATAATGGCATTTGTCTCACGGATATTACCCAAAAATTGGTTCCCTAAACCTTCGCCTTTTGAAGCGCCTCTTACCAGACCAGCAATATCAACGATTTCCACATTGGCTGCTTGCACCTTTGCAGGATTCACAAGCTCTGCCAATCGTTCCAAACGATGATCAGGCACGGTTACCTGTCCTACATTGGGCTCAATAGTACAGAATGGATAATTCGCTGCCTGTGCTTTTGCGCTTGAGAGACAGTTAAACAATGTACTTTTTCCGACGTTCGGCAAACCGACAATACCACACTTCATAGTTGATGCTTTAGGCGGGCAAAGATATACTAGAATCTTGTTAGCAACGTGTGTATATATGGGAAGAGTTTAATTCGTTCTACCCCCTAGAATTGGCCTATTTTTGTTCGTATAAAAAACACGCATTTCTCATGTCACAAGAAAACCTTCAAGCCGTCGTATCACAAGTACGCAGGGACATTGTTAGAATGGTTCACGCCGTAAACTCAGGACACCCTGGTGGTTCCTTGGGTTGTGTGGAATACCTCGTTTCATTGTACTTCAAGCATATGAACCACAATGCTGCAGATTTTAAGATGGACGGTGTAGGTGAAGATGTATTCTTCCTTTCAAACGGCCATATTAGTCCCGTTATGTACTCAGTACTTGCTCGTGCTGGTTACTTTGAAGTAAGTGAATTGGCCACCTTTAGAAAGTTAAATACTCGTCTACAAGGCCACCCTACGACACATGAAGGACTAGAAGGTATCCGTATCGCTTCGGGTTCGCTCGGTCAAGGTTTAAGCGTCGCTTTGGGTGCAGCTACAGCTAAGAAGTTAAACGGCGACGATAGCATCGTATTTACCCTTCACGGTGACGGTGAGCTTCAGGAAGGACAGATCTGGGAAGCTGCGATGTACGCTTCTGCGAAAAAAGTAGATAACCTCATCGCTGCGGTGGATGTCAACGAGAAACAGATTGACGGCTCAACGGACGATGTTTTGGCCATGGGCTCGCTTCGTGCAAAATTTGAAGCCTTTGGTTGGGATGTGATTGACGTAGCTCAAGGCAATGACCTTGATGCAATAGATGCAGCTATTACTGAAGCTGAAGGAAAATTAGGCCATGGAAAGCCGGTGTGTTTATTGCTCAGAACCGAAATGGGTAATGGCGTCGACTTTATGATGGGCACCCACAAATGGCACGGTGTTGCTCCTAACGACGAGCAACTAGCTAGTGCGCTCGCACAAAACGAAGAAACCTTAGGCGATTACTAAGACCGAAAGTCTTGAAACAACTCACCGCCCTCATAGCATTCCTTTCTTGCACTGTGCTCTTCGCACAGCCAAAGCAAGAAGAACAGCGTCCACCGCTGACAAGAATTCTCTTTGTCTTTGATGGAAGCCAAAGCATGTACGGGCGATGGGAAACGGGCGCAAAGATTGATGTTGCCCAGCGCCTAATGGGGCAAATGCTGGACAGCCTTCAAGAGATTCAAGATGAAGGCAATTTCCAATTGGCCCTTCGTGTATACGGTCATCAGAAACCTGTCCCTCCGCAAGATTGTTCAGATACGCGCTTGGAAGTTCCTTTTGGAAAAGGAAACATCTACAAGATCAAACGTGTACTCAAGAGCATCACCCCTAGAGGAACGACGCCCATCGCAGGTTCGTTGCTCAAGGCCTCGAGCGACTTCCCGGCTTGTGAGGATTGTAGAAACATCATCATTCTGATTACTGACGGCGTTGAAGCTTGTGACGGAGACCCTTGTATTGTAAGTAAGCGTTTGCAGAAGAAGGGCATTATCCTCAAGCCCTTTGTCATTGGTATTGGTTTGGACGAAGATTTCAAAAACAGCTTTGAATGTGTGGGTACCTATTTCGATGCGGCCGATGAAAACACGTTCAAAAATGTGCTCGGAGTCGTGATTTCGCAAGCATTGGACAACACCACAGCACAAATCAACCTATTGGACATTAACGAAAAACCGACAGAGACGGATGTGCCCATTCTTCTTTACGACCACACCTCTGGCAAGGTCAAGGAGAGCTTTGTTCATACGCTGAACTACAAGGGTGTTCCCGATACGTTAGTACTTGATCCACTTATCGTGTATGATATGGAAGTACACACTGTACCTCCGGTGCGCGTAGATAGTATTGTCATTCATAGTGGCACACACACGCACATTGGCGCGAACACACCACAAGGTGAATTGGTCCTTAAGGCCTCTCCAAGAATGTCAAGCAACATCTCTTGTATTGTGAAGCCACAAGGCAAAGAGACCATATTGCACGTTCAAAACTTTGGAACTGCGCAGAAGTACCTCAGCGGAACGTACGACTTAGAAATCTTAACACTACCACGTATCATACAGAAGGGCGTGCACATCAAGGCAAGTGCCTCTACCACCATCGCTGTACCACCACCAGGAATGGTCACCATTCAGACCGG
>DJCX01000117.1:6920-7829 GCA_002430755.1 Flavobacteriales bacterium UBA5939
CGTCAAGTGTTTCAGCTGCAACCTGGCCAATATAAAGTAGTCTTCAGAAGCAAATTTGCACAGGAGACCGGATACAGTAAAAACAAAGAATTTAGAGTGAGCCCTGGCTCATCAACCATTGTGAAAATCAACTAAAATGAAGAAGTACACAGATTCAGGAAGTAAGGATACCCGTTCGGGCTTTGGGGCCGGTTTGGAAGAATTGGGTAAAACGAATGAAAACGTGGTAGCACTCTGTGCTGACCTTACTGGTTCTCTTAAAATGAATGCTTTCGCTGATCAGAATCCGGATCGATTCTACCAAGTAGGTATCGCCGAAGCAAACATGATGGGTATTGCGGCAGGTTTGACCATTGGTGGTAAAATCCCGTTCACTGGAACCTTCGCAAATTTCTCCACGGGTCGTGTGTACGATCAGATTCGTCAGAGCATCGCCTACAGTGGTAAAAACGTTAAAATCTGTGCTTCTCACGCAGGCCTTACGCTCGGTGAAGACGGTGCAACACACCAAATCCTCGAGGATATAGGTCTGATGAAGATGTTGCCGCACATGGTGGTTATTAACCCTTGTGATTACAATCAAACCAAAGCTGCAACTATCGCCATCGCAGATTACGACGGTCCTGTATACTTGCGTTTCGGTCGTCCAAAAGTGGCAAACTTTACTCCTGCTGATGCGAAATTTGAGATTGGCAAAGCAGATGTGCTGACCGAAGGAACCGATGTGACCATCGTTGCCACGGGCCACCTTGTATGGGAAGCGCTACAAGCTGCTGAAGCCTTGGAAGCTACAGGCGTAAGTGCAGAGGTGATTAACATGGCTACTATTAAGCCGTTGGACGAGAAAGCAATCCTAGCTTCTGCAGCTAAAACAGGATGTGTCGTGACTGCTGAAGAGCACAACCGCTT
>DJCX01000070.1 GCA_002430755.1 Flavobacteriales bacterium UBA5939
CCTAAAGGGACAAGAGGATTGAAAACGAACGCGCTCAATGCCTTATTACTCAATGAGGTTATTCTTCCTCAGAAGTAGCTTCTTCTTTGATAGGAGGACCAATGGTCGTTACAAGCGGATAGTGATCACTTAGATTGATATGGTCGATATGCTGGTCGTAGCTTTCAATGCCTTCTGAATGCAATGTCCAATCGATACGAATAGGTAAGTATCTGCGCTTCAATGGTTCAAAGCTTCCCATTTTTCCAGAGCCTTTGAAAATGTAAGGGTCTTCAAGTTTTAACAGAAGCCTTGCGTAGAGATTACCTCCTGGCACGCTATTGAAGTCTCCACAGAGTACAACTGGATGAGGACTTTCTTCAATCCACTCAAGGATGGATTTGCTCTGAAGTCCTCGTGTTCGATCAGAACCGGCCAATTTTCGCGCGATTTGCTTTCCGCGCTCCAGGAATTCTTCTGTACTTGGCGCGACCTCCATATCGCCGTCCTGTACACCTGTAGAGTTTAAGTGAACGTTGATGAACCGAACGGTATCCCAAGGAAGTACTATGTCAGCCAATCCCGCACTGCGAGTAGGGTATCTCTTTTCTTGATTGACATAGGAAAAAGTCAATGGCTCTGTGTGGATGATTGGGTATTTAGAGAAAATCCCAACGCTGTATCTACTGATTTTAGGTGCAAATGCAACGTGGCTGAACGATTTCTCTAGTGGTTTATGACTGGGTCGTCGTACCTCCTGCAAACAGAGCACATCGATGTTCTCCCTTTCCGCCCAAGCGCTCATTTTCTCAGGAGCATCCAAGCCTTGGTAAAAAGCACGCACATTGTAGGTGGCGATGCGAAGGCAATCTTGAGGCTGATCCACTGGTTTGGCAAACGGGAACTGCGCGAGGGCGGGAATTATTGTCAAGGCAATCCCAATTAAATTAGGTAAAATGCGCTTTGTGGAAATTCGAAGGGTTACTATAAGCAATACGAAATGAGGCACGATTAACGTTGGGAAAATCAACGATAACAAACTGGCTCCAGCGAAAATATTGGCCGGGATTAAGGACCCTAATCCACTCACCACAGTACCTGAGAGCAGAAGGCGGTTGATCCAGGTGAGTATGAAACGGCGTTTTCTCACTCTTCGTTGGAAATCTTGAATAAGTAGGCCTTTTCCTCCTTGGACAAGCTATCGTAGCCTTTTTCCTTGATTTTATCGAGAATGGCGTCCATCTTGGCGGTGTCCTGGGTCGATTTGGAAGAAGAACCTTTCGTCTTTTTCACCTCTTCGTATTTGACATAGCTGCTTTCACCAAAACTGAATCCGCGGCGCTTCTTTTTTGACTTTGGACGGAAGAGCATATTTCTCACTGCATCAATGATTTGAAAGAGGTAGACGTTCCACTCGTGCCCCTGGCGCATGCTGCGAATGAAGAAAAAGGCAACAATGGCGCCTCCGAGGTGCGCAATATGACCTCCAGCGTTAGATCCAGTTAGATTTAAGACATCCAGCGTTACAATACCCGCTGCTAGCATCCAATATTTGATTTCGAAGATGCCCCACAATCTTACGGGCATCTGTGGCATGTACAATGCTCCGGCGACCAAAACAGCAATACATCCTGCACTTGCGCCTACCATAGAACCTTGACCAAGTATTGGGCTCAAGTTATAGAGTATGATGTACAAAAGACCACCGCCAATCCCGCCGTAGATGTACAGGGCGAGCATTCTCTTTTCACCGAGGTACTCCATCAGGATTTTGCCCGAGAAGTAGAGTACAATCATGTTGAAGAGTATGTGGCGGAAGCCAAAGTGCGTAAACATGTACGTCAAGATGGTCCAAGGTCTAAGGAGCAGCCTCAACGGATCTGAAGGTAGCGCAAGTAGATCGTCGGCGAGATTTGGTATCAAGCCAAAGTTTCCAGTAAACAGACTAGTAAAGGCATTGGTCAACGCGAAAAGTAGAAATACCGAAATATTCAGGTAAAGCAAACGCGTCAAGTAATCTCCCTTGAAGGCATCGTATTTCGCTCTTTCAAATAAACTGCTCATGAATACTGGTATAGTGGATGCTTAAAGGTATCTGGTTTTACGCCACCTGCGTATTAACAAAAAGCCAAATAGCATGCCGCCGAGATGGGCAAAATGCGCAATGCCGCTATTGCTAGTTGCAAAACCATTGTAGAGTTCTAACAATCCATAACCAATAACGAAATATTTAGCCTTGATCGGAAAGAAGAAATTCAAGTAGATCACTTGGTTTGGGAAGGTCATACCAAAGGCAAGGAGCACGCCGAATACCGCACCAGATGCACCGACCATAGGCGTATTAAGTAGGCGATTTAAAGCCCCCATCGTGCTGTTGGTATAGTTGTACCCTCTCTCAATGAGTTCGGCACCCTCTGTGACCACCACTTGGAGGTTTTCCGGACTTACGCTCGCGGCCAATGAATAATATTCGTAGCCATTTACAGCAATCTGCAAAGCGCTTGCGCCCAATCCTGTGAGCATATAATAGATCAGGAATCTCTGCGATCCCCAGTAATTCTCCATGGCACTGCCCAGGAACCAGAGCATAATCATATTGGAAGCAATGTGACCAATATTTCCATGCATGAACATGTGGGTGACGAGCTGCGACGGAATGAAACTTTCGCTGGCCGGATAATACAGACCCAACCACTGGGTGATGTCCACTCCAAATGTGGATCGGAAACTGATCATACCCATGAAGAATAAGCCATTGATAATGAGCAGGTTCTTCACTACTGTGGGCATGAGGCTAAAGCGTTGCTGTGCGATCATATCTTTTAAACAAGATCCTCCTGTTGGAGTTCAGTAATTATTTTTTTGCCGTTCGGCCCTATGCTTGGATTAGCACTGCTGAACAACTGTTCTCTAAGGTGTTCCATGGCCTCTTTATTCACCGTGCCTTTCGCAGATTTTGTGGCCAATTCAAGAGCGAACGCCTTCAGTAATTTGGATTCACTAACATCTTCCATGTTGTTGAGTTCTTCCATAAACCGTTCCATAGCGCCCAATGCTTCTTCGGCTGCCAATACGACAGGTGCACCAACAATTTCCACACTGCTTCGATCGGCACTTAAGTTCCAGTCAAACCCTGTAACGGCAAAGACGCTTGCATATTCCTCGAGCAGGAGCGCATCGGCAGGGGTTATTTGCATGGTGGCAGGAAATAGTAATTGTTGTGAGGCTACGCTGGCACCTTCAAGCTTCGACCAAATTTGATCGAACTGCACGCGTATCTGAGCCTGCTTGGTATCGATGAGTAAAAGCTTGCTTCCCAGCACTGTGACCATATACTTTCCCCAGGCCAATACTTTCGGCATTTGTTCGCTGAGGTTAATCTGGTCTTCCTCGGACCAAAACTGCTCCACGGAATTACTCAAGGCGGGTACTTCAAGCTCAGGGTTGGTGTTTAGTAACTTCTCTGTTTTGATCCTCTCGTACTGTTCGTCCGGTGTTCGAAGCTGCGGTCGGCTGATGCCATTGTCTGGTTCAAAAGGATTGAAATTTGGATTCACTCGAATTTTTGGCTGAGGCGGTATGTGTCCCTTGGGCATCGGCGGCACCGAGAAACTGACCTCAGAATTAAAGTCAATGGCAGGGGCCACATTAAACTGTCCTATGGCATGACGCGCGGCACTGCGTAAAACAGCGTAAATGGCGCGTTCATCTTCAAATTTCACCTCTGTTTTTGTAGGATGAATATTTACATCAAGCCCATTCGGATCGACTTCTAGAAACAGAAAATATCCTGGGTGGTGTTCTGCGCTGAGCACTTCTTCAAAAGCTTCTCTAAGCGCATTATGTAAG
>DJCX01000057.1 GCA_002430755.1 Flavobacteriales bacterium UBA5939
CTGGATAGAGGTCTATTTGCAGTGGTTAATAAAATGGAGCAAGGCCAGATTTCTGAGACGGGGTACTTCCAAAGCCAAGACCAACGTGAAGCTTTCCGCATCGTGCGTCTGGACAAGAAATTTGAACCGCACAAAGCAAATCTAGACATCGACTTTACGCGAATTAAAGGTTTTGCATTGCAGGAGAAGCAAAGCAGAATTGTGGAAGAGTGGAAGGAAGAAAAACTCGTGGAAACTTTCGTGAAAATCAACACAGGGTATTTCTCATGCGACCAAACGCTTGCTAACTGGAACAGTAACAGAGATGACTGATAATCAGGTCATAGCAACACTCGAGCAAGCACCAGCGAAACTTAGTGCCTTTAAAAAAGAGGTGGCCAAGGTCATTGTTGGACAGCAAGAAGCCGTTGATTTAATTACTCAGAGCATCCTCGTGGGAGGCCACAGTCTCTTGATAGGTGTTCCTGGGTTGGCGAAGACATTACTGGTAACCACCGTTAGCAAGGCCTTGGGATTAGATTTTGCCCGCATCCAGTTCACTCCCGATTTAATGCCAACGGACATTACAGGTACCGAAGTGCTGACCAAAGAACGTTCGTTTGAGTTTCGCAAAGGGCCGGTGTTTGCCAACGTCGTACTTGCAGATGAAATCAATAGAACTCCTCCTAAAACCCAAGCGGCACTTTTAGAGGCAATGCAAGAGAAACGCGTCAGTGTAGGCGGCGTTTCCTACGATCTACCGCAACCGTTCTTCGTTCTAGCAACTCAAAATCCCATTGAGCAAGAGGGGACCTATCCTTTGCCAGAGGCGCAACTCGATCGCTTTTTGTTCAACATTGCTGTTGGATATCCAACGCAGGAAGAAGAACAGCAGGTCGTTAAGCAAACGACTACAAGCACAAACACTAGTGTTGAGCAGGTATTTACTGCACAGGAAATTATAGACCTTCAAACAGCACTAAAGCGATTACCTGTGGTTGACGAGACCATTGATTATGCGGTTTCTTTGGTGCGTAAAACACGACCTGGTGCTGAAGGTGCTCATCCCAAAGCAAATGAATACTTGAACTGGGGCGCTGGACCGCGTGCCAGCCAAAACCTGATTTTGGCAGCCAAGGCTGTTTCCATTATGCAAGGTGCAGGTTCTCCGACTGTTGAGCACGTAAAAGCCGTAGCAAAGCCTATTTTAAGACATCGTATTGTCGTGAATTACAAGGCGAAGGCTGAGGGTTTAAGCGCCGATGACATCATTGATGCATTATTGTAGGTGTTAAACGGCGTTAAAACTCGTACATTGAAATAGTTCGAGTAGTACATTCGCCCTATGTTCCAAAGCATCCTAGATCATTTAAAGGCAAATTCTATCACTGCAGTTCTGACAGCGGCTGTAATCGGTGCGCTATTTCTACAGTTGAATCTTTTATCGGGTCAATTGGAATTGCAGCGTCAACAGTTTGAACAACAAGTTGGGACGACTTCTACGAGCTTAAATGAGCGCGTACGCATGTTTGTTCGTCGTAAAAGCATGGGCGCTTTTAGTAATAGAGGCGCCGCGGATAGTACGGTGACGATTACAACACCTATGGGGCAGACGACTTTGCGTTGGACAACAGGACAGGTTCCAAATGCCATGGGTTTCTCAGATTCGTCCCTGTTCGAAGGGTTGATTGATAATTTTCAGAATACGCTGCCTTGGTCTGCTCAAGTTACTCAGGTCGAATTAGATAGCATTATCACTGCACAACTACTTCAGAACGGCGTTCGAACTTCACCGAAATGGGCAATCGTTGAAAATGGCTACCTCAGTAATCTAGCTTCAGCGGAATTTGACCCGAATTTGACCACATTTAATTATGTCTTGGCTGAAAGTTTTTTCGGACCCACTAGACAGTTGCTCCTGTATTTCCCATCAGAGAAATTTTATTTAGCCAGACGTGTGTACATGTCATTGATTGCCTCTCTGCTGTTTTCTGCAGTAATACTTGTGGCATTCTTTGGAGTGCAACGTCAAGGTCGTAAGCAGAAGCGCTTGGCAGAAGTAAAGAGTGACTTCATCAATAACATGTCTCACGAGTTCAAGACACCACTTGCGACAATAAATTTAGCGGTGGATGCCCTGATGAAAAATGGAGAGAAGATGACTCCAGAGCAGATGCAGAGCTACTTGAGCATTGTTAAGAAAGAAAATAAGCGGATGAATGCCCAGATGGAGAGCGTGCTTCAGATGTCAATGATGGATAAAGAAGAACTCACTCTGGATAAAGCGGTGATGGATATTTCCGAAGTATTGACTGAGGCAGTACAGCATTTCAAACTTGCCGTTCAAGACAAGCAGGGGTGGATTGATTTAAACATTACTGAAGGCGACTATTCCTATTTCGGTGACCGTACTCAGTTTAAAAGTGCATTGACCAATCTCATCGATAATGCGGTGAAGTACAGTAACGGAACGCCAAAGATTAGCATTCAGATGACACATTCCACCAAGGCCTTTACCATTTTAGTGCGCGATAGAGGTATCGGTATGGATGAGGATACCTTGAATCAAGTCTTCGATCGATTCTACCGTGCGACTAAAGGCAATATTCACGATGTCAAGGGGCACGGATTAGGCCTTTCGTTCGTTAAAGAAATTATAGAAAAGCACCGGGGAACCATTTCTGTTCAGAGTATAGAAGGAGAGGGTACCACGTTTAAAGTAGTATTAGAAAAGAACCCACACAATGACTAAGCAGCGTATTTTACTTGTTGAAGACGATACGAATTTTGGAAACCTACTTCGTGATACGTTGATGTTTAACGATTTTGAGGTCGACCTAGAACGCGACGGAGTGCAAGGATTACGAGCCTACAAACAAGGGGAGTACGACCTGTGCATTTTTGATATCATGATGCCTAAAAAAGACGGTTTAACCCTTGCTACCGAGGTGAAGGCGATCGACAATGGGCAGCCGCTTATTTTTTTAACGGCTAAAGGTCAGAAGGAAGATATCATTGCAGGGTACAGTGCTGGAGCCGATGATTACTTAGTCAAACCCTTTGATACAGACGTCTTGCTTTATAAAATTCAGGCAATCATTGGACGTAATCTTGCAGATGTAGAGGAGGAGCCTGATGAAATCCAGATAGGTAAATTGACCTTCAAACCGAAAATTCGTCAGTTAATCGTCGGAGATTCAGTCACTAAGCTTAGTCCAAAAGAATGCGATTTGCTAAAACTCTTGGCTGCTCATAAAAATCAATTGCTACCTAGATCAAAGGCATTACTTAAGATTTGGAAGGAAGACAACTACTTCACCGGTCGTTCGATGGATGTTTACGTTGCAAAGCTTCGTAAATACTTGAAGGTGGATGAGAGCCTTCGCATTGAAAACGTGCACGGCGAAGGATTCAGATTGGTACAAGATTAAGATTTACGCGGTCCAGGATTCACGTGTTTGTTCAGGATTCGACGTGCTTCCTTTTTGGTGTTCTTTTCTTTTCTCTTCGCATAAAGCGTATCGCTTGCCTTCTTTCGAGCTTTCGCTAAATCCACCACTGGTTCCAAGGGATATGAACCCGTATTGTAGCCTTGCATGGTTAGTTCCATCGGCGGAATCTTCCAAGGTTCATGGATGTATGGAGCCGGTATTTGAAACAGCTCAGGGATCCATTGTTTGATGAACGTTCCCTTGGGGTCGTGGTCCTGACTTTGCTTCACTGGATTGTAGATTCTAATGGTATTTACACCGGTATATCCGCTCTGCATTTGGAATTGAGCATAATGAATACCTGGCTCGAAATCCGTAAATAATGAGGCTAGATAGTCTGCCCCGGGTTTCCAAGGTTGCCATAGGTATTGACTGTAAAA
>DJCX01000146.1 GCA_002430755.1 Flavobacteriales bacterium UBA5939
CGCATTGTAGTAGGGGTCGTTTTTGATAGCCTCGTAGATTTTTTTCTTAGAGCTGAGGTAGGAGAACTTCGCGAGCATTTGTTCGTACAATCCGTTGCTTTGCGCACTGCTCAGGGCAGGGCCTTCAGAACTTAGTGTGCTCAGATTGAGGATGACATCGATGGCATCCTCTGAAGGGTAGTCCACAAATACTACGGTGGCCTCACAAAAAGTCAACCCATAGCGTTCATGAACGTTTCTGATCGACCGTACTTCGCCTATTTCTCCGTTGGCGATGAATCCCATTTTTGAGGTTTCGGGTAACCAGAAATAGTTGTTTCGAACTACCATGAATTGGTCCCCAGCACTAATTTGATCTTCTTGAAATTTGATTCGACCTCGAATGCCTTGGTTGTAGTTGTTGGCTTTTTTGTTGCTTCGAACGACCATGGTATTTCCCTCGCTTTTTGATGCGTAGAGCTGTTCAAAGATTTCCTGCAAGTGATATCCGTCCTCGACTTGGATAAAATCTTCTCCAGGAATCAGTTTTGGTGGCTCTGAAGAGTCCGATTCAATCAGCTCTCGAAGCTGCGTTGCATTCTTTAAGATGTGACTGTCCAAAGCTTGACGAACGACCATCCTAAGGGTGTGCTCCGTTGCATTAATCCCAGCGCCAATGAACCAATCTGAACTTAGTGCTGGGCTTTGCGGCTGGCCAACTGGTGGAAGCTGGGCAGGATCACCTACTAAGACCAGTCCGTTCGAGGGATCAGAAAAGACATAAGTGAGCAAATCTTCAAGCAAGGAGTTACCGCCCAAAGTGCTGTCATTGTTTGTCGCCACGAGACCGGCTTCGTCCACTACGAAAGTGGTGTTCTTATGTGGGTTATTTGACAATACAAAGTTGGCAACGCCGCCATTACTCACGCTAGGGCGGTACAGGCTGCGGTGTATGGTAAAGGCATTTTTACCCGCCGCACCGCTCATTACTTTCGCGGCTCGACCGGTGGGCGCCATCAATAAAATTTTTCTTTGGTGTTTCTTGTGTGCCGCCACTACAGATCGCAGTACGGTTGTTTTTCCAGTACCCGCATACCCTTTGACAATGAGAACCTCTGGATGTATGCGCTTTACGCTGAGGTATAGTGCCAATTTTTTGAGCAAAACATCTTGATCCTCAGTGGGTTCGAAGGGAAAGAAACCCTTTAAATCTGCGTATGTACTTTGCGGTGTAAGCAATGAAAAAATATTGTAGTTTTGAGGCGATTAATCCTGAACGATAACAATGAATTCAAAGGTACAACTCGGAATTAAAGCAGTTCTAATCGTAACGTCAGTATTGCTGACCGTACGAATCTACCAAAGTATTATGCAACCTATCAACTTTCAACGTATTGAAAATACGAGATTGTGTGAGGTTACTGAACAATTAGAGAGCATTCGCGAAGCGCAACTTGCATACAAAAGCGAATTCGGTACGTACTGTGCATCTATCGACGAGCTCGTAGGATTTGTAGATACTGGTTTCATTAGCATCATCGAGCGTAAGGATACTTCTTTCATGTACTATGACAAGATTTACCAGAAGGACATGAATAAGGATTCTGTGATTATCCGTGTACTAGGTCAAGAGTCAGTGAGCACGCAATTGTTCGGTGAAGGTTTCATGGCCGAAACTTTGAGAAACATTTCAGGAACAGATTCAACATTTACTATGGATGCGTCTGAAATCAACAAGAATGGTGTGGATGTAGCTACGTTTGAAGTAAGCGCTCCTTACAAAGTTATTTTTGCTGATATTGCAGAAGAATACCCGCAGGCATACAAGAAAGTAGAGAACGACGCTTGGACAATCGGGTCGCTAACAGAACCAACCATCAGTGGTAACTACGAGAACACACGTTGTAAGACAGAATAATATTGATCCAGCTTTCGAATCGGCGAAAGCGGAAAATTGCACATTGTCCATCCTGCGCCAGCAGGATGGACTTTCTTTTTTGGTTAAAAACACCAAATCCAAGCAGTTGTATATGATTGGTTTCGTGCCCGCTGCGGAATTGACCGAGGACCCGTTTGAGGAGCTGCTGGCATCTTTCTCAGAGCTTCCGAGATCAATTGTAAAGGCGCAAGAATTCGCTCAATCAGCACTTTTGCCGAAAGCTTTAGGAACAAAAGATAAAAAGTGGACCAAAACATTGCTAGGAAGCGAAGCAGATCGCGTTTTTTCTTCCGATTCCCTAGCGGTAGAAGTATATACCTTGACACACAATGCTCCAAAGGATGTAAAGCACAATTGGCTTGTTCAGATGGAGCGCCTTCCTAAGGCCTCAGCGCCGAGGTTATGGGTGAATCTTGAATCGACCACAGCTACCTACTTTGCAGCAGATGCGAAGGGCTATCAACTCGTTAATACACTTCCTACCTCTTCGAATGAAGAACTGTTGTACCACCTCGGCAATATTACAGAGCAGCTGGGTTGGGACCGCGAAACACTTACTGTAGAGGTATGTGGACTGAATCACCAAAAAGCATTGG
>DJCX01000080.1 GCA_002430755.1 Flavobacteriales bacterium UBA5939
AGATCAATGTAGTCGATGGTCATCTGCCCAATAACGATGCAGACGTGGTGGTAGATGTATCCTTGGCTGAAACGCTAGGGTTGAGCATTGGAGATGAACTTCATTCTTCGCACGGCAGTACTTCCAATGGTGAGCAGCACGAGCATCACCACTTGCGAATAGTTGGTCTTGTAAATGCTTCAAGAAACGCTGACCAACAGGCCTTTTTTACGACGACGACAGCGTATTACGGTATGCACAATAACCAAGGTAAAGGGGATATTACAGCCCTCATGCTGCGATTAAAGAGCAAATCAGCCTTGGTCATGTTGCCAAGGGTCTTCGATCAACGCCCTAATGAGCAAGGGGCTTTTCCCGTTTTCATTTTTGCGCAGTTACAGAAGCAATGGACACCAACCTTAGCTACGATGAAAAAGTATAGTGTTATTGTACCTGTGATACTTTTACTCATGTTTGCATTGATTGTGGCTTACCTGAACGGGACCGAGAAAGAATCAAAACGCTTTTACACCTTACAGAAATTACCAGGGTTCGAAATCTTTTGGCTGCAACAAGGTTTGTCGATCTTTGCTGTTATAGTCGGTACGGTGCTCACCTTTTTTGTCTTGAACAGCATAGCTGGATTTTACATACATAGGGAACAAGGGGCTATTTTCTTACCGTTGCTCGTTGCGGTTCTCCTAGGTATTTTTCATTCCAAGCGTCCATGAAGAAATTAATTGCATTATTTTTTATTGTTTTTGGACTCAAAGCACATGCACAGCAGGTGTTGCCTTGGGAAATGTTGGCCGTGCCCTACTCCACTACACCTGATGGTCTGTATGAGCCACAGTTTCCTTCATGGCTTGATAAGTACAAGAATACAGAAGTTGTAATTCAAGGTTATTTAGTGCCCGTTGATGTTGAAGGCAATCAATATGCTTTGTCGAGATACGCTTTCTCCTCCTGCTTTTTCTGCGGTAATGCTGCACCAAACACAGTTGTAGAACTTGTTTTTAAAGAGCGGCCTGATGATTTAATCACGGACCAATTCGTTGTTGTCAAAGGCACTTTAGTTTTCAATACCGACGATCCTTTTCGTTTGTTCTTCATACTTCAACAAACAGAATTTGCAGGATGAAAAAATTGATACTTCTAGCTGTTGTACTTCTTAGCAACACATCCCAAGCCCAGATTAAAATCAAATGGAGCACCTTCGAACGGTTGCAATTTGAAGAGGTATTTGACGAAGAGTCAGCGGCTTGGCTTATAGCACCTATATGGACGGAGGATTTGAAAAAGCTTGACGGTAAGAAAGTTAAAATCACAGGCTACATCATAGCACTGGACGTTATTGGGGACGAATATGCACTTAGTGCTTTTCCTTTCGCTAGCTGCTTCTTTTGCGGCGCCAGCGGCCCAGAAAGCGTAATGGAATTGTCGCTTGATAAGAAAACGAAGTACCTGACTGATGAAGTGCATACGTTTGTTGGTACACTAAGATTGAACGACGGTACAGGCATATTTCCGATTTCATTAGACAAAGCAAAATCAATCGACTGATGAAAAAGTTACTTCGAATTCTTATAACGCTCATAGCAGTATTGATTTTGGCATTTTTAATCGGTCCCAAACCTGATCAGCCAGAATACTTGAATGATTTACCGGCTTTGGCCATACCTTTAGAAGCGATCGGTGATTCCATCTACAATTTCGAAAGTCAACATAATGCGTTAGAATGCGCTTATACTGAGGTGTTTTGGGCTGACTCTCTAAGGCAAACCGATTATTCCTTCTTGTATTTACACGGTTTTAGTGCAACCAAACATGAAGGAGATTCCTTTCGTTACATATTGCCTAGAAAATACGGAATGAATGCGGTTTTTAATCGAATGGCCGGCCACGGACTCCGAGAAATCGACTCCGAGAGAATGTCCGCATTTACGGCTGAAAGTGCCTGGCATAAGGCATTGTACGATTTTTCGTTGGCGAAGAGATTAGGTAAAAAAGTTGTTCTCGGGTCATGTTCTACTGGTTCTTTATTGGCCTTAAGACTTGCCAGACTCTATCCGGAGGATGTTGCTGCTGTATTGAATTACAGTCCAAACATGGGGCTTCCTGATCCAAACTCAGCCTTGTTAAACGGTCCATGGGGTCTCGAGCTGATTAAATCGATATCAGGGACTGAGTACAGAATAGTTCCTGAACGTTCAGATAGTATTCGAATAGTTTGTAAACCCATGGCCTATAGCTGGGAAAGTGTAGTGCAGATGCAACATCTTGTAGAAACGGCAATTTCGGAGCAAGAACTTAACGAAATAAAGGTTCCCGTACTGAACATGGTATGGTATGAGGATGAAGAACATCAAGACTATGTGATCGATGTAGCCAAAGCTAAAGCTATGCATGACGCTATTGGCGGATCGAAGAAATGGGTTACAACAGCGGCCAAGGAACACGTTCTAGTGAATCATCAGCTATCCAAGGACCTTAAAACGGTTTACACCGAAACCTATACATTCTTAGATCGTATTTTGGACTAATGGAATTTTACAGACCACAATGGCTTTGGGGTTTACTCCTTGTGGCAGTGCCTGTTTGGATACATTTTTTTGGAATTCGAACGAGGAAAGCCAAGGTAATCCCGTCATTAATGTGGCTGGTGAAAGTCAACCCATCACAACGAAGTAAATCTCGACTTAAAGATTTAATTGTACTTCTGCTCAGAATCCTTACGATAGTATTTGTAGTACTCTCTTTGGCTAGTCCACGGTCGTCATTAAGTACAAAACTCTTGCAGGTAGACAACTACCCCGCAAAATGGAATACGCGGGATTCGTGGTTGCCTACTCTTATCGAAAATCTAGACGATGGTTTTTACCAGTTGTACGATCGTCAAGGCACTTTTTATGGCACACATGAAAAAGCGGCCGTGCTTACTGTGATTGAAACAATGGCCTTTACCAACGCTCCATTAGAGCAGGTACGCGGCGCACTCCTACTTAGTTACGGTTTTGACAATTCCTTACGAGCGCCTGCTTGGATTCCATCAAGGCAAGTCAAATCAAACCTACCTATTGAAAAGGAAGCAAATGCTCTCGGTGAGCTCATTTTTAAGTGGCAGACACTAGGTGAAGTAACAGTAGAGAAGAATAACAGCCTCGTAGATAGCAGAATGGATTCTATCTACAGTATTACTTTAGATGAAATGTCTAACGGACAGCATGTGTCTTTGACCATAGCACACGATTCCATACAAGAGGATAACCATTACTATTGGCGCCCCACTCCACAGTCTCGTCGTTTGATTCTTACAAACAATGTACAATTACCTATAAATGAATTTATAACCCCCGAAGATTCTGTGGTGCAATACACCAGTGATTTGGTGATTAATTATGGAGTATTCAATGCGGTCGTTCTGCTTGGATTTGACTTTATTCCTCCTTCACTCCAAGGATATGCTGGTAAGTTGTTGCAATTTTCAGAGGGCATTCAAAATCAGGTCCGTGGTACGGCTATCCCAGAGTTGAACCACCCATTCTTTACGAACTTCTTCATTGGCCCTTCACTTCAAAATGCATGGCCAGAAGTATCGAGTTATAACGAACTTGGTGAAGACCAGGAGCCGCTATTACGGCTTAATAGGGCTGTAGTTGCTTCTTTAAGCGAACGTGTATACAAGCAAGGTTTTCTACCTGAGGATTGGACCCATCCCTTTTACAAAGCCATTAATCAATGGTCCTTGGGAGGCGGCAAGCGCATCGAATATGAGCCTTTCTTAGGTTCTGATTTTTACGAATCAAATGTTAAACTCGATGGTATTGACGTCATTAATAATCTTGAAAGTGAGTATTCACAAGGGTTTACAGTGAATTTATACAATGAAAAATTGTACTTGCTGTTGGCGTTGCTTTGCGCGCTAATTGCGCTTATTTTTGTCAAAATCTAATCTTGATGAAGCTTCTATTTAAAAACGCACGAATCATTGATGTTAAAAGTCCTTACAACGGACAGGAGCTCGACATTCTTGTCAATGATGAACAAATAGAAGCCATTGGAAATCTCTCCACGGAAAAAGCTGAAGGTGTCATAGACCTTAAGGGTTGTTGGCTAACCACTGGTTTTGCAGAATTACACTCGGATTTGGGGGAACCAGGTAACGAGGAATCTGAGGATTTGGTAAGTGGTTCGGCAGCGGCAGCTTCTGGCGGCTTTACTGCGGTCGGTGTTGTTAGTAACGGTCACCCA
>DJCX01000129.1 GCA_002430755.1 Flavobacteriales bacterium UBA5939
GCTTTGGTCTACAATTTTGTGGATACACTCAGCCATGCTCGAACGGATGTTGAGGTCATTCGTGAATTGGCCTCGGACGATAATGCCTACCGCAGGGTTACCGCCACTTGGTTCGAAGGATCACCATTGCGTAAGGCCTTAAAATGGGCCGCGGAAAATGGATTTAAAGTGGTTTTGACTACGGATCATGGTACCGTAAATGTGAACAAGGCGACCAAGGTGGTTGGAACGCGCGATTTGACCACCAATCTCAGGTTTAAGAATGGAAATGGTATGAGTTATCAAGGCAAACACAGTTTTGTGGTGAAGTCACCAGAAAAAATAGGCCTTCCTAAACATCACATCGTTGATGAATACATCTTCGCTCTGAACGATCATTTTTATGCCTATCCAAACAAATTCAATCATTACGTGAAATACTACCGCAACACGTATCAGCACGGTGGGGTATCTTTGGAGGAATTAATCATTCCATATGTCGTCCTTGACGCAAAATAATTCAATCCGGTTTGAAGGCATAGGTCTCAACGATTTGCCTGAGGTAGCTAAAGCCATTCTAGATGCTTCTCAGCATCCTGTGAACCTTTTGCAAGCGCCCATGGGTAGTGGCAAAACGACACTGTGTAATGAACTGCTCAAACAGTGGGGTAGCGATAGGGCCGGATCCTCACCGACCTTTGCACTGATTGAGGAGCACAGCGGACCCAGGGGCACTTTGTACCATGTGGATGCGTATAGAATTGACCACGAGGAAGAAGCCTACGACTTCGGTTTTGAAGAATACATAGAAACCGGACATCCAATGTGGATCGAATGGGCCGAAAAAGTGGAATCTTTCTTACCTTACAGGGTAGGAGTCGTTTACATAAAATGGGAGAGTGAAAATTCACGAACGATTGAATTTTTCTCGGATGTAGCGGTCTCCGAAATACAATGGAACCATGAGTGAATATCTAAGCTGGTCGGAGACGGCTTGGGCGACGCAAGAAGAGCGTTTGGCCGTAGAGACTAAAGGAGCAAAACTTGTTATTGGCGTGCCGAAAGAGCGCGACATGGAGGAGAATAGAATATTACTCAACCCAGCGGCTGTGAGTGTATTGGTTCAAAATGGACACAACATTCTCGTGGAGACGGGTGCGGGGCTCTTGGCCGGTTGGGAGGATAGAGAATACGCAGACGCAGGCGCAGAAATTGCAGCAGAAGCCTCGGCAATTTTTCAATGCGACATCATCGCTAAGGTGGCGCCACCAACATCGGAGGAAATTGGGATGATGAAGGGCAACCAAACCTTGATTAGTGCCCTACAGTTAAGAACCCGTGATCGCAGTTTTTTCAAAGCACTTGCCGATAAAAAAATAACAGGTATTGCGCTTGAAGAAGTACGCGATGCTGAAGACCAAAGTGCCTTACGCATTGCCATGAGTGAGATTGCAGGTCAGCAAGCGGCACGATTAGGAGCAAACTTATTAGCGGACGGCTTATCGGGTAAACGGAAAGGAAAACTATTAGGCGGTGTGCCAGGTGTGGCGCCCGCGAGTGTAGTGATTATTGGTGCCGGTGTGGCAGCCATGTCTGCTGCAAGAGTGGCCAAGGGAATGGGCGCGTCAGTAGTGATGTTGGACACGAACATTAGCAAACTTCGCTATGCTTCTGAGCAGTTAGGTGGAGCAATAGTGACAGAACTTATACAGGATGTTGTGCTCAAGCAAAGGCTGGCTCAAGCCGATGTAGTCATTGGCGCATTATCACCCGTGGAGGGGCGAACTCCCATGGTCGTTACTGAAGACATGGTGGAAGCCATGCCCATAGGTTCCGTTATCATTGATATTAGTATTGATAGCGGTGGTTGTTTCGAAACCTCTGAAATCACCTCGCACCGTGCGCCAACTTTCGTTAAACACGATGTTTTACATTTTTGTGTGCCGAATATGAATAGCGCAGTTGGGAATACTTCAAGCATTGCAATGAGCAATATTGTTGGTCCTCTATTGCAGCAATTATCTGACAATGGTGGTGTTCAAGATAGCCTGCACTATGATTTGAACATCCGTGCTGGACTGTATCTTTACCGCGGTCTTTTGACCAAGCGTCACCTGGGTGAACACTTCGATTTGCCGTATTCGAGTGACGCATTATTATTTGGTAACCTCTAACCGCTCTTACATTCATGGCTTTTTTACGTCGATTACTCTTCTATGCAATAGGTATTGGGCTCGGAATCTTAATCGTTTTGGCATTCTTTGGCGATCGCGATTTCGATTATGCCTACGGTCCACAGGCGCGTGTCAGAAAGAACTTCAGAACCAAGGTGGTGGATTCTACTACGCTGGTTCAACCGTTGCTAGATCTAAGTAAGGACAGTCTTTATTACCGCGCTGTGGTTGACGGTCGTGTGGCCTTCGGTGCCAGTGAGCCGCGCAAAGAGCCTTGTGGTGAATATCTCGTTAGATTTTCATACGCGAGCTACGCCTACAAAATGGTATTGCAGAACTGTGATACCGTTAAGGTTTTACTATTGGAAAAGGATATCGACTAACCTTTACGACGCTTTAGTTCTTTTTGAATGAGGCTGAGTTCTCGGCCGGTCTGGCCCTCAACAGAAGTATTTTCTTCAGCTCTTCTAAAGAGGTAGGGCAAGACATCTCTTACCGGTCCAAACGGCAAGTATTTGGCGGTGTTTAATCCTGCGGCCGCGGCATTGAAGCTGATGTGATCGCTCATTCCAAAGAGTTGGGCCACGTGAACATGTGCATGGTCAAGAGGGTAGCCTTGCTCCGAGAGTAATTCGGCGGCGAGAGCCACACTATTTTCGTTGTGGGTGCCTATGACTACAGCCATGTGGTTGAGATGATTTAAAATCAAAGTCAGCGCTGCATTGTAATCCTTATCGGTGGACGCCTTATTAGGCTGTATAGGAGAAGTATAGCCCATACGAGATGCACGCTCCCGTTCTTTTTCCATGTAGGCGCCGCGTACAATTTTAACGGCGTAAATGAACCCTTCTTTCTTGGCAAGTTCTAGAGCATCTTTAAGTTGTACCAATCGGTCGTGCCGATACAGTTGGGCCGTGTTGTATACGATTGCCTTTCCTTGATTGTAGATGCGCATGTATTGAATGGCCAAATCATCTACGGCAGGTTGAATCCAGCTTTCTTCTGCATCTACCATTACCGGGACGTCTAATTCATTGGCTTTTTCAATGATTCGTCTCCAGCGTTCCAAGGTGTTCTCCCAGGATTTTTGCTCTTCTTGGTTAAGTGGATTTCCAAGACTTACTTTTTCGTAGATACCGATACTTCCCAAACCCGTTGGCTTGAAAACTCCGAAGGGCACGTCTGCATTATTTTGAGCGTATTCTAGGGTCTCAATGGTGGTGGCAAGAGTTCTGTCAAAATCTGCTTCTTGTGCCTTTCCTTCGACGCTGTAGTCTAAGATGGCACCTACACGACCTTCCGCCAGACGAGCAATCTGTGGTGTACACTCTACTACACTCTCTCCGCCACAGAACTGACGGAAAACAGTTGCCTTGACCAAGCCCTTGATAGGTAGGTGTAGGCGGAGGGACGCTAGAGTCATTGATTTCAGGGCACTAACGACGGAAGGTGAACTCAGGGTGGAGAACAACAGCTTGCTTTGGCGCAAGTCCATGTTGGTCTTCATTTTAAAGGCAATCTCCGTATTCGAAAAGTCGATCATGCTCTGTGTTTTGGGCACTCAAATATAGTGCTGAGAAGTGTTATTTTTGAAGTGTGAATACAACAGCATCCACCATTTTTTTTGGCGAAGACGGATTTACCGCTTTAGACCAATATTTATCGAACAACGAGCCTTCGAAGACTTTTGTTTTGGTGGATGAGAACACCAGTGACTGCATACCCGCTTTCGCTGAGAAACTCACTGCTTTAGATGCGGATTTTGAAATTTTAGAGATTCCCTCGGGTGAGGAGAGCAAGAGTTTAGAGTTGGTCAATCAACTTTGGTTGACCCTTCTAGAACATGGTGCTGATCGCAATGCACTTCTTATTAATCTTGGCGGTGGTGTAGTTGGTGATATCGGCGGCTTTGTGGCTTCGACCTATAAGCGCGGGATTCCCTTTATTCAAGTACCGACCTCATTGCTTGCCATGGTAGATGCTTCGGTTGGGGGCAAGACGGGAATCAATATTGGTGGTTTGAAAAATCAAGTAGGAACATTCTCCCAGCCGGACATGGTGGTGGTTGATGCTTCCTTTCTTGCTTCGCTTCCCGAAGAAGAGTGGGCGAGTGGCCACGGTGAGATGATCAAACATTCCCTGTTAACCGGAACTGATTGGCCTGAGGTTTTGAGTTGGACGGTAAAAGATGATTTACAAGAGGAGATTCAACGTTCGGTAGCGATGAAAGCTGCAGTCGTTGAGTCCGATTTTAAAGAGAGCGGCCTTCGTAAAATCCTAAATCTAGGACACACCTTTGGCCATGCCTGGGAAAGTTTGATGCACAGCAAAGGCAACGGGATTTCACACGGTCGTGCAGTCATTCAAGGATTGCACGTCGCTTTGGTGTTAAGTCAGGAGCAAGCACTTCAGGCGGAATTGACGAAGAGATATCCTTGGGCAAATGTTTCAACGGAAGATTTCGAAGTGCTGTGGCACCATCAATTGGCTGATAAGAAAAATGAAAACGGTGAAGTTCAATTTGTACTTCTCGATCGTCTAGGTGCCCCCGCCTTCGGCAACCCCGTAAGTATAGAGACTTGGTCTGCGGCTTTACTTTGGTTAAATCAAAGTGCCGATGCTAGATAATATTTCACTTCCGCATATTACAAAGCCCGTACAAGGGACCTTTGAGTTGCCCCTTAGTAAAAGCATGGTCAATAGGGCGCTTCTTCTAGCCGCTATGTATCCTGAGATCACCTTAAGCGGTATGAGCACATCCAGCGACAGTGTTTATCTACAACAGGTACTCGACGGCTATTTGGGCGATAGCGCCATGGTTGGTGCAGGCGGTACCACCCTGAGATTTGCAACGGCATATTGGGCGTGTCAAGAAGGTGCGGAAATGGAACTTTACGGCACGGAACGCCTGAATAAGCGACCCATAGCGCCATTGGTAGATGCTCTAAATGCGTTAGGCGCTTCCGTCAGTTACACTGCGGTTGAAGGCGAGGCACCGTTGCGCATCCAAGGAAGAAATTTAAAAGGTGGACGTCTACATCTCGGCCACGTGAGTAGCTCGCAATTCATCACTGCCTTGATGCTCGTTAGTCCTAAAATGGAGGAGGGATTGCATTTGACTTGGGACAGTGCTCCTTCACAGCCGTATTTGGTGATGACAGCAGCCCTTTTGCGTGAGTCAGGATTTGAGGTACTACTAACTGCTGAGGAATTTAAAATTAGAGCAGGTCAAGAACCAAAGAAGGTGGAACTGTTCATTGAACGCGATTGGTCTGCAGTGGCCTTTTGGTGCGAAGTGGTGGCGCTGTCGAATGAGGCAAACATAGAATTGTTGGGATTTAAGCTAGAGAGCCTTCAAGGCGACAGTCGTGTACTGGATTACTTTGAGCCTTTAGGGGTGAAGAGCGCCTTTGAAAACGGCTCCTTGATATTGACCAAAAAGCCCATACTCCCATTGGGCAAGTTCACAGCAAATTTGATATCTGAACCAGACTTGGCACAAGCCCTGATCACGACGTTGTTGGTCACCAAGGTACCTTTTGAAATCCACGGTCTACAGACGTTAACAACCAAGGAAACGAATCGTATAGCCGCCTTAGAACATTTGGCACACACCTTAGGCGTAACTGTAAAGTCCACTCGAGACAGTTTGTCTTGTGCGGATTATCCTGATGTATTCACTAGCGGGCCTAAGTCCTATGATTCCTTAGAGGATCACAGGGTTGCCATGTCTTTAGCGCCATTGTCCTTGAGGTTTCCTATTACTATAAAAGACCCATCGGTGGTGGCCAAAAGCTATCCCGAATTTTGGAACCATTTCACTCAATTATAGGGCAGTGAAATAGCTCATTTGTAGCGTACTCTTGGGAATGTTTTCAAAGTTGATCGTCGTGCCAATCTGTAGTGGCCCGATAGCCACTTTAGCTACTATTCCACTAAAATCCTCATGTATGGCCACTGCACCAAGGTAACCTCTCGCAGCAGGAATGCCAAGCCATACAGGACTTCCTCGGTGATCTACCGCAGCAAACAAAAGATGGTACTTGGCGGATCCATGGAGCCATGAATGACGAACGCTAAGCCCATAGGTTCCTTGATGCCAATGCAAATCATAATTTATTTTTGAGCGCAGGAGTTGAAGTTTCCATCGATACGAGCGCCCCAGCGCTCCCGTACTGTGCTCGTTCACAAAGACTCTCAGATTTTTATTTTGAAGTTGTACTCGAAGAACCCCGGCATTATGAATGACATGCCAACGCCCAAAGCGGTCTTGCCAGCTCAAGTACTTTCGGGTACTTAATCCTTCCGTAGTTCGCAGTACGTTGAGTTCAAACAATACATCTTGGTACAAGAGGTTTCCACCAATGTGTTGTTTTTCCCTAGTTACTTCAGTGAACACCCGAAGAGGTCCTTCATAGTATTTCCCAAAGACGGTCCATTCACTGCCTTTGAGCCCTATTCCATAAGTATAGATGCTACGGTTCTTCTGCCAAATGAGAAGCGGTGAGGTCTGGCTTAATGCACCGAGAAAGGTGTTGCCTTTGTTTTGATGTTGCCAAGCAACACCTCGATACATTCCTGAAGAAGATACCCCTGTTTGCCCGCTTAGACCGAAGCGAAAGTATTCGTTTGTCGTTGGCGAAGGAAAGCTTGGTCTACCCAGAAGAATTCCTTGTCCACAATGCAAAGAGAAATCGCCAATCAACCATTTTGAGTTTTTAGTTGAACTAGAAACATACCCGTTGTAGGTAGGCTTGAAATTCTCTAAAACTGTATGAAGAGCAGCGCGGTGTTGGTGATGTCTTAAGAGTAGTGAATTGCTCAGTCGAACAGTACCATTGCCTAGACTAGATTTTGAAACAATTTGACCTCGTGAATGCTCCACGTCCTGTTTTAGGGGAAACATATCTAGTAGGTATTCTACGGTGAGTGTATCTAGCCCGTCTATGTAATACAATTCGTTGGTATGTGCAATGGAACCGAAGGTGTTGCGGTAAGAAATGAAGTGAAATATAGCGTCTTTGGGTAGCCCAAATATTTGCCATAGGTGCTGCGCAGAGATATTGTTTAGGGAAGAGGTGTCTATAACCTCTAAAGCTTCTTCAGTGAGCGCTTCACGGGGCACCTGAGAAAACCCAAAAAAAGGGACCAATAGCAAGAATAAAAGGGTTCTTACCATTGCCTTAAGAGTACAGGAGCATTTATAGTACTGCCCGTGTTCAATGCTATTTGAATCCACAATTGCTGGTATTTTAGGGCGAAGCCAAACCTTTGGTATTCCGGTGCAAGACTGAAAGTCAGTAGTACTTGATCGGTAGTATAATGGGTAAGGATTTGCAAGGCGTTACTTTTAGAGTCCCATTCCATGCCAAGGCACCATTGGGGGTCGAGTTCGTAGAGGTGGGTCGCTTTAAATTCAAAAGAATGTCGAGCAGGATGAAGAGAGACGAAAACCAACGATTGGGTCAATTCTTGGCTGAATAAAAGGCTCGTGTTTAGATGAACCTGGGTATGAGATGCGCTCCTATGATTAGAACGAATGAATTGTAGGCCGGTGTTAAAGCTAAGATGCTCATGTAATGAGATGCCTGTGTTTACGGCGATGGACTGCTGTCTGAAGTCTAGCAATCTTCTATTTTCCAGTTCCAGCCCTAGCTTATTGGCCTGCCTGAGCCCTATTTTGAAGTCGGAGAATTCAGCGTAGGATTGACCCGATAAATAGGCCGTACGTTCAGTGTTAGGCGTGAATAGGAAAGGGATGCTCCAAAAGAGTAACGAAGCAGGAATAGGGAAATACATGGACCTTAGTTTCCATGTAAATTCTTGCTAAATCTTAGTCTTCAGCAAAGATTGTGAAGAAGTAAAAGTTATCCCTATTTAGTAGTAGCTAACGAGTTCTACTCGGAAGATTAGTGGACTGTAGGCAGGAATCGTAGCACGTTCATTATCGCCATATCCTAGATTCGACGGGAAGATGATGACTGCACGACCGCCTTCGCCTATGATTTTTAATCCCTCTTGGAAACCTTCGACAAGTGCCGGTAGTGGAATGTAGTTTGAGGCATACCAACCGTTAGAGAATATGCTTGAATCGAGTAAATACCCTACATGCTTGAAGCTGACATCATTCGTGCTATCTGGAATACGATTTGGATTCCCTGCTTGTTCTACATGATAATACAACCCACTGCCGCTGGCTGTAAATTCAAGTCCACTTTCATCGATCCATTCTAAAATGGCATCCATTTGCATTTCAAGACGCTTCTCGTCCGAAGTACAATTGAACAATAAAAAGGAGGCAAAAACCAGGATATAAATTCTCTTCATAGAGCGCAAATTTAACGATTGAACTTGGAAGTGAAATGAGAAAGTCTACTTTCTAAAAATTCGAGATAACTCGATGCCACTGGGCTTAGCTTTTTATTCTTGCGCCAAACCAAATTCCATTGTGTGGTCATAGGCAATGCCTCGTGTGGAATGATGTGTATGAGCCCTTGGTCCAATTCTCTCTTAATCCCAATTTTCGGCATCAATGAAATGCCCAGACCTGCCATCACACTTTGCTTGATGGCCTCGTTAGTGGTCAATTCCAAAATGCGGTCTGCCTTGATACCTTGCTGAGCAATAAATTCTTCCATAGCATGGCGCGTAGCAGAACCGGTTTCACGGAAAAGGAAACGGCAATTATCTAGATTTTTTCTAGCGCGTTGCGCATACACTTCGTTACCTACCAGCACCAATTCATTTTCAAACAAAGCGAGTTTGTTGAGCTCCGGTTTTGAAGGGACGACACTCACTAGGGCAAAATCCACACTGTTATCAATCAAATGGTCAACAACAGTGCTTCTGTTGGTCACGTCCATGATTAAGTCGGTGGAAGGGTATTTTTCCAGGAATTCGCCCAACAAATATGGCATTACATACTTACCTGTACTTACGATGGAGAGCAATAAGGTACCCGTAAGTTCCTCTTTGAGCGATTCATTCATCAGCTTTAGAGCATTCGCTTGATCTAGAATACGCTCGGCATGAATCTTCACTTCTTTTCCAAGGGGTGTGATTACGAGCTTCTTTCCTTGATACTCGATGAGCGGAAAGTCAAATTGTTCCGAAAATGATTTAAACTGTAAGCTTACGGCGGGTTGCGTCAGGTGCAGATGTCTGGCTGCCTTGGTAATACTACCATGATTGGCAATGGCACGAAAAACCTGCAATTGGCGTAGCGTGTAATTCATAATAAACCTAAAAAGAGTCTTGTAGTGTGTACAGACAAATATAAGCCTTAGCAAATACAGGTCTCGTTATTTATAACCATAATTATATGATTATGTTTTCATCGGGAGTACTGACTCTTTTTGACTAACATTGTGGTATGAAGAAATCAGTCCTGCTTTTCTTTCTTTTTATCACCGTTTCGGCCTTGGCGCAGTCCTTTGGTCCAGCACAAGGATTTCCTTCAGATCCTGTTATTAGTTCGGCTTTTGAAGGTGACCGATTGTACTTAGGAACGCAGGGCTCTGGTGTGTATGAACTGCTCGATGGATTCATTAAACCCAGCACTCGATTTGAGAAATTCAACCGAAACTCCATCTATAGTTTTAGCCAGAGCGATACCGGCCTCGTACCGCAGATTCAGGGCGATTTACAAGCATACCCCATAGAGGTCGTAAGCGGATACGGTACCAAATACATTGTTACCGCCAAAGGCGTGCAGGTGAGATTTAGCGACGCAGCCAAGCAAATCAGCGACAAGGCCTCAGGTATTTGGCGCATGACCTTGGGTTCTGATCGTTTAAACTTTTTGAGAATGGGCTCGGAACTGGTCACATTAGACGACACAGGATTTGAGCTAGATCGACAAAATTTCAAAGGCCTCATCTTTGATATGGCTCCCACGGATTACGGATTACTTCTAAGTGCTGAAAGCGGTTATTTCCAGTGGAATCACAGTACCCAAAACTGGAAAAAGGTCGGCTCCGGGCTACCCATTTTCGCATTTGACGGTCCCATGGCGCGGACACCGCTGGGTAGTATTAGGGTCAACAGACTCCTAGAAGGCAACTGGAGCATGGACGACTTTACGAGATTGGCATATGTTCGTGAATCGTACGAAGAGGCATACGATATAGATTCTGTTGCAGACCTAACGTATACCTTCTCCTCATCAGGCGTTGCAGTAAAACGCGACAGCCTTTTACTCTACACCATAGATCCGCATCGCGAGCTTCCTGACTTGCGTCCGGGGAATTATGACGTTGCACTCATAGGTCCAACATTGTACATCGCAACCCCTTCGGGCATGTACACTTTTGCCGATGCAGGCGAGCCCAATGTTCCCCACACCACTTCCTTCAAAACCTATATTGACGGTATTGCCTCAACAGATTTATCAGGGGCTCTTACGGCACCAAATTCAATTGGCTTTTCAGCCAGTGTAGATGTAGAAAGTAATTCGCCGCTTCTGGGAAGATATCAAGTGAATGATGGCCCTTGGGAATCTTGGGATTTAGGCGGGCCAATTCTTTTAGAATACCCAGCTCCCGGTGCTTATGCGGTGAAAATTCAAGTGGATACCCGCGCAGATTTCGCCTCGAGCACTCCAGCTGAGTTCAACTTTACAATTAAAGCGCTTTGGTACAAGAGACCGGGTTCGTGGGCGGTAATCATAACCGTCTTAGCAGCTATTGTCGTGTTTTGGCAGCGTCGTGAGCGATTGCGAGCAAACGAAAGATTGCAATTGCAAGAGCGTCTCGCTGAAGCAGAGCTCCAAAGCAAGCGCGGTCAGATGAATCCGCACTTCCTCTTCAATGCCCTCGATGCGATATCAAATTTCATTTTCAAAAACCAACCAAAAGATGCGGTACTCTACATGGGTAAATTGGCCAAACTTATGCGCCTTACCCTAGAAAGCTCGCGCAGCAATGAAATGGTACTGGCCGATGAAATTGACTTATTGAACAAATACGTAGACCTCTGCATTTTGCGTTACGGCGAGTTCACTTGGCAGCTTGACGTCGCCGACGACCTTGATCTCTACGATACCAAGCTGCCCCCAATGCTGGTTCAGCCCTTGGTGGAAAATGCTGTTCAACATGCAATGCGTCCAAATTTCGCCAAAGGCAAGCCGGGCGCAATCCTAGCGCAGATCAGTGTTAAAGAGCATGCCCTGCA
>DJCX01000104.1:0-10779 GCA_002430755.1 Flavobacteriales bacterium UBA5939
GAAACGGAGGCGCCAGAGGCGTCGGCACGTCCTGTTCTTCCAATCCGGTGCACATACGTTTCCGCAATGTTGGGCAGTTCGTAATTCACCACATGTTCTAGCCCAGAGATATCAATACCACGTGCAGCAATGTCCGTAGCTACAAGCACCTTTAGTTCACCGGCTTTAAACGACTTCAATGCTTTCTGACGGGCATTTTGACTCTTGTTGCCATGTATGGCTGCAGCTTTTACCCCTTTCTTATTGAGAATGCGTACTACTTTATCACAGCCGTGTTTGGTACGACCGAAAACCAGTACGGAACCTTCCATGTCTTGAAGCAAGTGAAGAAGCATCGACGGCTTCTCCTTTTTGGCCACATAGTACACGGCTTGGGAAACACGTTCTGCGGTTGGTTTTTCCACAGCGATGCGCACCTGCTTGTAGTTCGGCTTTAAAATCTGACTACTCAGTTCAAGAATTGCCTTCGGCATAGTTGCAGAGAAGAACAGACTTTGTCGGCGCTGCGGTATAATCTTTAACAGTTTACGTATATCGTGAATGAAGCCCATGTCAAGCATTTGATCGGCTTCATCGAGAACAAAGTGCGACAAGGAATCAAGATTGATAAATCCTTGGTTGTGTAGATCTAATAATCGCCCAGGAGTTGCTACAAGATAATCCACGCCCTTACGCAGCTGATCAATCTGAGGGTTCTGTCCTACACCTCCAAATATGACTGCCGTTCTAATGGGCGTACCGGCACTGTATCGTTTTGCATTTTCAGCTACCTGTAGGGCCAATTCCCGCGTCGGTGTAACCACCAACGCTCGTATACGACGCTTCTTGCTTTTGCGCTCGAGCAAATGCTGAATAATAGGAATAGTGAACGCTGCAGTTTTTCCTGTTCCGGTTTGTGCCGTTCCCAATAAATCGTAATCCTCTAAAAGAAGGGGAACGCTCTGCGCTTGGATAGGAGTAGGGTAGGTATAGCCTTGCTTTTCTAAGGCGGATAGGATTCTAGAGTCGAGTCCTAGTGAATCAAATGTCATAAAGAGTGTTTAGGCTGCACAAGTGTTGTGCTGCGTGGTAAAGGTAGTCTATTCCGAATTGGTGCTTAATGAACCTTAATGACCTCGTCTTTTGGTAGACGACGTCTCGGTCCCCAGAACCCATCGTCTTGACCCTTGCCACAGCCGATCACCATATTGATTTCAGCGCGTCGCGGCAACCCCAAGATTCGTTTAACACGAACCCCGTCAAATCCTTCCATGGGACAGGTGTGAAATTCTTCAGAGGCCATGCTAAGCATGAAGTTTTCTGCAGCAAGAGCAGCACTCTTATGGACTGTGATACGCTGCTGAGCGTGGCCTTCAGCGCGATAAATCGGTCGGAATAATCCGATACCAAAAGAAAGGAATCGGCGGTACAAGCCCAAGATGCCCAATCCATCGTTCATGTAAGAGAAGGGCATGAGTTTGGTGTAATAAGTCAATCGCAACTTGATTGATCGTGCATCGCGACCTACGCGCTCGGCATCCTTGAGAATCAAATTCTTGTGCCACTGTACGCGGTGACGCCACTTATCTCTGCGAGTGACAATGACCACGAGCTCCTGCGCCGTTCGCGCAGCACTTTGGTTCAAGCAAGCATGGACCAATTTCTTTTTCTTCGCTTCATCACGCACCCAATGAAACTCCCACAGTTGCATATTGCTGCTGTTTGGAGCTAATGAGGCGTGTTCTAAGGCCTTTTCTACGATTTCCGAGGGAATGGACTCGTCGGCTTTGAATTTGCGGTTAGAACGGCGGAATTGGATAACATCGTCAAAGGTCATGTCGTAGGTATTAAGGCATTACTCGGCCCCAGTTGGCCAAATGGTGGTGTCCTTCGTGCTGCGAAGGAAGGATGTTTTTGTATTTCACTTCACCATCTTTCAACACCCAAAGCACACTAGAGTTCTGCTCTTCGATGTAGTACCCTCCACCTGGTAGTTCTTCAACCAGACTTTCCGTGAAGGAGAATATTTCGTTCTCTGCAAAGAGTTCAGGATAGATGCGTTCGAACTTTCCACTGCCCAGGTGGTAACGGACTACTTCGGAAAATTGTGGGGCTACTTCGATCAGGTTTTCAGCAAGTCTGTGCTGGCTCGGGCGGTCTCCTTTTAGCGTTTGACCACCATTATTGAAAAAGATAATGGTAGAATCGGATTCAATATCTACGTCGTGTTGTGACATAAACGGCCCTTCAATAAGCTCGATTACTTCACCTGTAGATGGGCGGAACTGCATCACCCAGGAACTGGTGCGGGAGGAGAGGAAGACATCGCCCTTCTGCATATGAGGCCCATCCTTTAAAACCGGTTGAACATCGTTAATGTGCAATGGGTCTCCAGGTGAATCAGATTTGATCAAGAGGTGTGTGAGGTCATTTTCGATGAGAATTTCCGTTACACTCTTGTGGTACAGAATGCGGCCCGTTTCTGCGTCGAACTGCGTAATAGTGTTGTCTATGAACGGAAATTCTCGTCCGTCAATGCTAAAGCGGGCGCCATAGTAGATGTGCTCGCCTTTGTCTTTGCTGTAGGTGTTGGCCCAAAAGGTGTTGTCTACACCCATGTTTATGGCATGATGGTGCGCAATGGTATCCTGCTTCCAAAGGCGCTCACTGTTTTTATCAATCTTAATCAAACCTGTCACACCATTCAGCGAATAAATGAGACTGCTGTCCGGAAGCATCAAGGAATGCATGATGCGGTTGTGAGGATTGGCTAAGCGATCTACATTCCACGTTTTAAGCTCTTCACCAGTCCTAAGATTCTTGATGGCAATCGTGCGTTTCCAATTGGCATTGGCATAACTAATTAACACCTTAACATCTTCTTCAAGCTCGTTGATAGGCTCGAAATTTTCTGGAGAAGGAACATATACCAACGGTAGGCGCTCGACGGCTGCTTTAGCCACCATCAATCGGTCCGGAAGTGTAGTGAAAAAGGTAATGGAACGACTCACTCGATGCGGCACCCATTGCTTGCCCTTGGTAGTTTCGCGAACCACCCATCCAAAGGCACACAGAACGGTCAATACGAGTACTGTATTCGCAATAAAAATGGGGACCTTACGTAGCATAGGTTAAAGTGTGTTATCCTTCAATGAAAGGCCCAAAGGTAGTAGAATCCCAATTATATCTCGAGGATTAAACCAATGGTCGGTAACAATCTGCCCGTATCGCTCGCAATGGTTTTGACCAAGTACGAACCAGGAGTAGAGGGATCCATCAATGGTGCCCGTGTTTCTTCGTCTCTTTCCACCGTTAGGTAGGGCATTAATGGAATGTCAGACGATGTGAAATTCTGTAAATCCAAGAACCAAGTCAGGCTGTAGTTTTTCTTGTTGTAGGTCTTGTCTAAACGTACATCAATCACACTATAACTTGCCAATCGTTCACCCATAACATTATTCACATCAAAAACCCCGCGTTGTAGCACATCCCAATTGGTTGCTATAGCGCTGACTTCAGGATTAAACGGCGTGTAAGGCGTGCCTGTTGCCCAGCGGTATTTGGCCCCAATCTGCCAGCCTTTGCCCCAAACCTTACCTAATACTAAATTGATGTTATGTCGGTTGTCCCAGACTGTTGGTGTCCAATCTTGGTTGCTGTTCAAACGTGTGTCGCTAAATCCGAAGTTATAGCTCATGGTCCACCAGTAGGTTCCTTTAAGCTTCTGCTGCAAAAACAGCTCAAGTCCATAAGAACGACCTTCGGCTACCGAAGAACTCACCTGATCTCCTACAGCAACATAGGCACCAATTGCCTGAGAGAAAGACATCTGATCGTCCCACAGATACGGCATATTGCTGTAGTATTTGTAATAGCCTTCTAGTGAGAAGCGGTACGTCTCACCGTTCTGAAATTCGATACCGGTTGCTGCCTGGTTTACGATACCTGCATAGCTGTATCTCGACCAGTTGTTGGCGGCATTAGCCAACACCGTGATGGCAGGTGGCAGTTGCGAATAGCGTCCCAGATTCCCTTGAACGGCCCAGTCCTCATTAATATGGTACTGCGCGCTCATACGAGGGGAGAGTTGCGCCAAAGGGTTAATAGTGGTCAAGTTCAGGTTGTGCATATCAAAACGCAGCCCTGCACTAGTACTCAATCTGTTATCCAGGTAGTTTTTAGTCAGATGTGTAAATGCACCAAGACTCTGGAAACTCACCTGTTGCTCGTAATCCGCGGTATCAATACGCGCTACACCCAAAGCATTGTTGTAGCGCACGTTCCACATGTCAAGATTGTAGTCTCTGTGCACAAAATTCAATCCGTATTTCCACTGCCAGCTATCACTAACAACATGGTGTGAAAGATTGAAACGCGTATTGGATTCACCGCTCTTGTAGTCCAGTTGACGGTCCGATTCAGTCCCCGTATTTCCCACAAACTTTTCAGCTTGATTGCCTACATGGTCTCTACTGAGCACATATTCCCACCGTCCGTTGTCTTTAAACACTCGGTAACGCGCTCCAAGCACTTCCGTTTGTTGTTCCCCCTCAGGGATGTATCCAACGTTGTAGAGCAAGGCGTCGCTCCCTCTTCCTTCGGTATACAAGCGGTATTTGTCCCAACCACCAACACCAATAATGATGAGGTCCTTGTTCTCACTAATGCGATGACGGATGCGAAGCTGTGCATCCTGGTAGGCCGGCAAAACTGGAATATTGAACAAACGGAAATAATGTTGAGAGAAGCTGTTACGACCGCTTAGGGTTACTGCAGTATTATCCCCAACAGGACCCTCAAAAGTAATCCCATAGTCCGTGCCGCCTTGCGTTGCACGGATGCCCCAACGGTCCGTTCGAGCATTGCGTCCTTCGAGCTTTAGAACTCCAGATAGCGCATCATCAACCTCTGCGGGAAACCCACCCGTAATGAGGTCCATACCTTGAATATGATCTAGGTTGATTAAACTTACTGCACCACCAGAAGCACCTTGAATGCTAAAGTGATTTACTGTCGGTAGTGAAATACCGTCCAACAAGTACCTGTTCTCGTTGGGAGCGCCACCGCGCATTGCAATAGCATAGCCAAACGAGGGTTTTGGAAGAACTCCAGGGAAACTTTGAATGACTCGGCTGAGGTCAAGCACCGCTCCTGGCATGCGCATCATCTCAGAACGGTTGATGTTCTTTATACTCAGCGGGGTCTCAGGAGTTCTATGAAAAGCATCTGCGCGCACTGCAACTTCGTCCAATGATGTTACACGCTCTACGAGCAATTCAACATAGGTAGGTTTCGTGGAACGAACCAAAACTTCGTGAAGGGTCTGAATTTGTCCTTGCGGGCTAAGTGCACGTACATTGTACAAGCCTGTAGGCAGCTCAGTAAATTCGAAGTAGCCCTTTTCGTCGACGGTGGTAACTCGCTTGAATTGTCCTTGGATAACGTCGACTTCCCAGCCTGTTAAAGGACTGAGGTTCAGCGCATCAAGCGCCTCTCCTTGAACGGTTCCAACGCCTTGAGCGTAAGAAGAAATGGTTAGAGAAAAAAGTAAGGTGGCGGTCAGGAAAGCACGCTGTACTCTCATTGCAAAGTCTTATTTGAGACAAAAGTACAACCCGCAGTCTTATTTAGACTCATTTTAAGTCTCAAATCAGACGAAAATTGGACATTAATCTTGCCTCGTGAAATTAAAGCAGATGATCCGCTGCGACGGATGCCACCTGGATGTTTTGTTTGGTATTCATTTGGTACCCTAATCCTAGTATCCAGCCCTTGACCATAGGGATTAATTTGTGTGAACGGTGTTCCTCATTTTCGTTGTAGTCTACATCGATAGTAATGGGCTGATACACCCCGTTTTCTTTCAAGTATTCCGCGACCTTGATGCTGTCCTCAGCTTCTTTAAATAGCCTGGTGATCATATCGCTGATGATGGGTTCTCGCTTTTTGGTAAGGATGTAATGAACGCCCTTTCCAGGATGTCTAAACGCAACAACAGTGGCGTAAACGCTTGAACCACCAATATTTTGTGAGTCCGTTCCCACACTTAAGCTCACCTCCGTGTGCTTGCGTAAGTAATCTTTAGTGTACGAAGCTAAATCGTTCACAAGGGTTCCATCAAGTTTCCGATATTGCACGTCCATCGACCTAAAGATTAAAAATGTTTAGCAGAGCCGAAAAAAAACAACTCAATACTTTGTTCTTTCAACGCTTTACGCGCCATATGAGTTCACACAAAAGTGTAGGTGGTGGTGGAAACCGATGGGAGGCCTACCGCACCGGGGTTAAAGGGGTATATTTTCGTATGCTCACCTTACCCAACGTTGGGCTCGCTATCGATATTCAGCACAAGGATGAAGAAATACGTCGCCTTATTTTCGACCAATTTGTAGAACTGGGCAGATTGCTTGCTGCGGAGTGGGGTGAGGAGGCTGCGTTTGAGAAAAATACAACCTATGGCAGTGGTGAAGCCATCTCAAGAATTTCCGTCCATCTTGAAAACGTCTCGTTTTTTGATCAAAACCATTGGCCTGAAATCATGGATTGGTACGAGGAGAAACTCCTTGGTTTAGATCGCTTTTGGGAAACGGTAGCGGATATTGTAAAAGCACTCGTCCGTTAATCAATCATAGACTTTAGCACTCTTAGTTTATGAGTGTGCTTACCGAGCTCTTCATTATAAATGCCGCTGTGGTCAAGCGTATCTATCCTCACTCGACCAGAGGCGTGGATGATTTTGTAATCTTCCATCACGATGCCTACATGAACAATAGCACCTTCTGCATTGTCGAAGAACGCTAAATCCCCCGGTTGGCATTCCTCCAAAAAACTCAAGGTGGTTCCTTTTTTTGCCTGTTGGGAAGCATCCCGCGGTAGATATATGCCGTTCATCCGGTATACCATCTGCGTAAATCCACTACAATCAATGCCAAAGGTCGTTCTACCGCCCCAGAGGTATGGGGTTCCGGTGTAGGAAAGGGCAGTTTCGATCAGAGTATTGCGGTCTTTCGCGCTGTTTTGAAAAGGTCCATTAAAGTGAAATTCGTGACTTCCAATTTTAACTGTATTCCCCTCCAGACCTGGGAAACAAGCGCCTTTAGTCATCGAGAAAACATGGCCATTTTCATCTTTGATTTCACTTGCTGTGGCACTGTTGAAATACTTCGGTGCGGTGCGAATACGCTCGTACTCCTCTTCCGAAATAACGGTACACATCTGAGGGTCCATCCAGCCTTCATATCCGTCGTGCTGAAGACGGATTTTTATCCATTTTGGCTGTCGTTCGAGTATTTCAAATGCTTCGCCGAAGAGCACTACATTGACCATTTCACTTCGGTCTGTAGGTTCAGCCCTCATTGGGGTAGAAGAGAGGAAAGCAAATGCGTATTTGGCTGTGCTCATAATTCAAAAATAGGGCAGGGAGCAGAGGTGGACATCAAAAGGCGTATTATTTATACACAAAAAAGCCCCGATAACTCAAGGCTACCGGGGCTTCCGTGGCTTATAGATTGCTTACAGTCGCTCAATGACTATTGCTGATGCACCACCACCGCCATTGCATATAGCAGCTGCACCAATCTTCCCGTTGTTCTGTTCAAGTACGGATAGCAAGGTGTTTACGATGCGCGCACCTGAGGCGCCTAGTGGATGGCCCAAACTCACCGCACCGCCGTTAACATTCATCTTGGAAGCATCGAGACCGAGGATTTTCATGTTGGCCAAACCAACGACAGAAAACGCTTCATTAAACTCAAAGTAATCGACGTCATTTTGATTCACACCAGCTTTCGAAAGTGCCTTTGGAAGAGCTTTAGCAGGAGCTGTGGTAAACCACTCTGGCTCATGCGCAGCATCTGCATACCCTGTAATTTTGGCAATCGGATTCAAACCCATCTCTGCTGCTTTATCTGCACTCATAATGACCATGGCACAAGCTCCATCGTTGATATTGGATGCATTTGCCGCTGTAATGGTACCGTCCTTTTTAAATACTGGACGTAGGGCAGGCACTTTATCGTGACGCACTTTGGAAAAATCTTCATCAGTATCCACGATCACATCGTCTCCACGTCGCTGAGGCACGGCTACCGGTACCACTTCCTGAGCAAACTTTCCGGATTCCCAAGCTGCTGCACTGCGGCGGTAGCTTTCCAAGGCGAAGGCATCTTGATCCTCACGACTAAAGTTGTGCTCTGAAGCACATAATTCGGCACAGAGTCCCATGTGTTGGTCGTTATAGACATCGGTCAATCCGTCATTAACTAAACCATCAACCAATGGTGTATTGCCCAATTTTACACCATTACGGCTGCTCATCAGGTAGTGAGGAACGGCACTCATGTTTTCCATACCTCCAGCGATGATGATATCAGCATCGCCTGATTTAATACTTTGTGCAGCCATCATGATGGCCTTCATTCCTGAGGAGCATACTTTATTGATGGTTGTACATGGAACGTGGTCGCCTATCCCCGCGTAAATGGCGGCTTGACGTGCTGGCGCTTGACCAATACCCGCTTGGAGCACGTTGCCCATGAGTACTTCCTGGACATCTTTAGGTTGGATTCCTGCTCTTTCAATGGCTGCAGAAATAGCCGTTGCACCTAGTTTGGGTGCACTTATCCCGCTTAATGCACCTCCGAAACTCCCGATTGGCGTTCGAACTGCACTAACGATGACAACTTCTTTCATAAGTTCTGTAATGTATTTGGTTCTGTGCTTAAAAACACACCTCTAAACTACTAAATTGGACCCTAGAAACGGCAAGAATTACATGAAAGCACCGAATTGGTTTAGAATAAGTGAGCAGTGGTTGTATTATTCCCTCATTGCCATGGTCTCTAGTGCATTGATTTACATAAGTATACCGAGCGGTACCCAATTCAAGTACGATTACCGATTGGGTCAAATTTGGCTTGAGGAGGACCTGGTGGCTCCACAAGATTTTGTACTCCAAAAGAGCGACGAAGAATTGGAATCGGACCGCAAATTCTTGATCGAAAACAAGGACTTTTACTACGACTATCATTACCGAGTGGACGAATGGCTTGCCAATGCCAACATAGATTCCGCCTTGCATAGTGAGCTCGAATTGTGGCAGAAAAGGGGAGTGGCGCCCAACAAGCCTGCTTTGAACCATCGGTTGTACCTCATCGACGGCACCCGTATTGATCTCTCGGGCACATGGACACCGTCTTCTTTGGTTGCGAATTATGGACTTCCAGAGGCGTTAGTTTTGCCGCCAACGTACAGCCTCAACGAATCTAAAACCGACAGTGCGCTTCAGGCCAAACTCGCACTCTTGCCTACCAATAAAGGGCTGGTTGCTCAGGGTACGCTTATTATTGCTCAGGGGTCAACTGTGAACGAACAGAAATACGAAACCTTGAAGGCGCTCGAGCGCAGTTACGACAGAACGCAAAGCGACTCTAGCATTTATTCAAAGTTGGGGTCAGCCTTGTACATATTGTTGATATTCATTGGTTTAGCTTTCTTTTTGCGCTTGCATTACAGCGCGGTTCTTGCCCATAGTTCATCCTTGAATTTATACATGTTCACCTTTACTGCGGGGATGGTTGTGGCCTTGCTTTTAGAGTCGATTAATTCAGTCAGTGCATTAGCCGTACCACTGCTTTTGGTCCCAGTGATTATTCGAAGTTTTTTCTCGGACAGATTGGCGCTATTTACGCATACTATAATGCTGGTAGCGCTTTTACCTTTTGTGAGTTCTTCGGTCCAATTTGTTACCGTTCAGTTCTCTGCCGGTTTAATTACGCTCTTTCTAATTCGTGGTATTTACAAGCGTAGTCAATTGGTCCAGAGTACCTTTCAGATCATGGTGGTACTCTTGCTTGTGCACTTGAGTATACATTTGATTCGCGAATCCGATTGGACTACCCAAAGTCTACTCCCAGTAGCCTATTCGCTGGGCGGAACCCTCATCCTTTTGTTTATTTTCCCTTTGATTTACTTCTTTGAACGCACTTTTGGTGTGGTAAGTGATTTGACACTGCTGGAGCTTAGCGATACCAACAGTCCGCTACTGAAGCTGCTATCCAAGGAGGCTCCGGGTACTTTCCAGCACACCATGCAAGTGGCAAATCTGGCCGAGTTTGCAACGGAAATCGTTGGTGGAAATACATTACTTGTGCGCACTGGGGCATTGTACCATGATATTGGAAAAATAGTCAACCCGCAGTACTTCACTGAAAACCAGAGCTCTACCACTTCGCCGCACGAAGAGTTGAGTTATTTGGAAAGTGCTGAAATCATCATTGGACATATCAATGATGGGATAGAATTGGCCAAGAAATACAAACTACCGGACATCGTCATCGATTTTATCCGGACCCATCACGGTACATCAAGGGTTGAGTATTTTTACCGCAAATACAAGGAGGATCATCCCGATACGGACCAATTTGATCAATTTAATTACCCAGGTCCTAAGCCCTTCTCCAAAGAGACCGCTATTGTTATGATGTCCGATGCAGTAGAGGCCTCCACGCGTAGTATCCCTGATAAGACTGAGAAAAACCTTTCTGAGATGATTGACAAGGTCATAGGGCACCAGCTATCAACGGGTCAATACGACAACGCTGAAATCACCATGAAGGAAATCAATACCATCCGCGAGGCCTTTAAACGCTTTATTCGAGGCGTTTATCACGTGAGAATTTCATACCCCGAAGCGGAATAGTCAATTACTTACAATTATTTCATCAATTTGTCTTGCGCAAAAAGAATTCTAGTATAAATTTGCGCACCCTAATGGAAAGGTGGCAGAGTGGTAATGCAACA
>DJCX01000104.1:11086-11225 GCA_002430755.1 Flavobacteriales bacterium UBA5939
TAATGCAACAGCCTGCTAAGCTGTGATCGCGTAAGTGATCCCAGGGTTCGAGTCCCTGTCTTTCCGCAAAGAACAAATGTTCATTGAAATTGCATCGTTCGGGAAGTGGCGCAGGTGGTAGCGCATCTGGTTTGGGACC
>DJCX01000104.1:11499-11672 GCA_002430755.1 Flavobacteriales bacterium UBA5939
GGTAGCGCATCTGGTTTGGGACCAGAGGGTCGCAGGTTCGAGTCCTGTCTTCCCGACAAAGCCAAAACAGGATCCTTCGGGATCCTGTTTCGGCTAAAGCAATTTTTCACTCATTACCAACCACGGTAAAAGGGTTGGACTCGTAGCTCAGCTGGATAGAGCATCTGCCTTCT
>DJCX01000104.1:11888-18343 GCA_002430755.1 Flavobacteriales bacterium UBA5939
TAGCTCAGCTGGATAGAGCATCTGCCTTCTAAGCAGACGGTCACAGGTTCGAATCCTGTCGGGTTCACGAGAGAAATTAAACCCCGGAACGCATCGCGTTCCGGGGTTTTTTATTTTTAAAAATATTCGCCCGTTAAAAAGCTGTATATGTGATTTGATGGCGATTCTTTTGGCCGTTCTGCAGTAAGATTAAAACACGAGTATTCAATGTAAATACACCTTGTGGTTAGTGTGTGTACTTTGAACACTTGCCATGCATTGATTTGACTACATTTTCAGGGGTTGTAACTTCTTAATACGATATTTTTTTCGTGGAAATCTTGCAAACTGTGTAATTTTACCTGCAGTATGGCAGGATGTGGAGTACTTAAAAAGGCAAGCAATACTCTTCTCTTAGATGTTCATAACCTGTTGTATTTCAGGCGCTAACATTTAAATTGTTGATAACTTTTGAGTCTTAAACGTTGCGCGTATCACTTCCTACTCTCCATGTTGGGTGAACATTCATTTTCACCCACAGAATTAACGGTCAAAATCTTTGCTTTAGCAGGTTAGTTTTCCAATCTTAGGGGCTTGCTTAACTAAAATGCTTTGATAGCTATGAAAAAACAATTACTAACTAGTTCGTTGTTGCTCATGCTGGCTTTCTTCACAGGGAGTTCAGTATTTGCTCAAACGCAAGTTTGTGGTACTGTCTATCTGGAGTTGTATGACTCTTATGGTGACGGTTGGAACGGCAACGAGATTGACGTAAAATTCACCGGTGGTGATTCTACGTATACCCTTTCCTCGGGTAGCTTCATTTCAATTCCGTTATCGGTGAATTATCTCGATACCGCGGAATTTGTGTGGCAAAATGGAGGGTCATACACTAGTGAGTGTACGTACAAAGTGACTGATGCCGCAGGTACAGTGCTTTACTCGTCGCCTACTGGTAACAACATGACCATCGGATCGACGCAGTATACTGCTTACTGTGCGACTCCTCCAGTACCACAGATGTGTGGAACTGTTTACCTAGAGTTGTATGACTCTTACGGTGACGGTTGGAACGGTAACGAAATCGACGTGAGCTTCACGGGTGGTGATTCTACATTCACCATGTCTAGCGGTAGCTTCGTTTCTTACGCGCTTACTATTCCTTACCAAGACACAGCTCATTTCATTTGGCAAAATGGTGGTTCGTACACGAGTGAGTGTACGTACAAAGTAACAGATGCTTACGGTACTGTTCTTTATTCATCGCCAACAGGTAACAATATGACAATTGGTGCGACGCAGTACTCTTTGCAGTGTAACTCGCTTGCTTCTTGTATCGCTCCGACAAACTTGTCTGTAACTACTGGTTCAACAGATGCAGCGCTATCGTTTGATGGTACTTCATCGTACGCGTACCACTTGGTAGAGTACGATACTGCAGGTTTCGCTCCAGGTACTGGTGATACTATGTGGGTTTATGCTGATACAGCGTACATCACAGGTTTGATGCCAGCAACATCGTACGATTTCTATGTAACTACTTTGTGTTCAGCTTCTGATAGCTCTGCTGCGACTGCCTCTTTGGGTCAGTTCACCCAGTGTGCTGCTCTAGCGACTCCTTACTCTGAGAACTTTGACGCTTCAACTACAGGTTCTGCGTTCAACCCATCTCTACCACAATGTTGGGACTTCTACAACGGCTACACGGGAACGTTCTACTACCCATATGTGTATAACAGAAACTATTCGTTCTACGCGAATTCAGGTTCTAACTTCCTGTATGCATACCGTTCATCAAGTTCTTCTACACAACCTTATTACACGGACACTGCAATGGTTATCATGCCGGAGATTCAAGGTTTGGATTCTGCAACGAAGCAATTGAAGTTCCACGCTCGTACTACTTCGGTAGGTCGTCCAGGTGAGGTGATCATCGGTCTTACAGATGCAGCTGGTACTCCAAGCTCTTTGAAAATTGTTGATACCGTATATGCACCTACTACGACGTACAGTCAGTATACTGTCTACTTAGACGGAGCTACTACTGGTGATGCACGTGTGGCATTGGTATTCATGCGTCAGATTGGTACGTACGATTACGTATGTATTGATGACGTAGAAATTAGTGATATCCCACCATGTCCAGAACCAATTGGTCTTTCATTGGCTTCAGCGACTAGAACATCAGCGACTATTAACTGGTCTTCTTCTTCAGCTGCATTTGACATTGAAGTAGGTCCTATGGGCTTCACACAAGGTACGGGTACATCATACACGTCGACTACTAATAGTGTTACTGCAACAAACTTGATGCAGAACACCTACTACGACGCATACGTTCGTTCAAACTGTACGTCTTCAGGTGACGGTACTTCTTCATACGTAGGTCCATTTACATTCAAAACTGAGTGTGGTTGGTTTGCTTCGCCTTACAGTGCAGACTTTAGCTACAAGAAATCTTTCGGTAGCTACACCAACCCTGACCTACCTGATTGTTGGTCAAATGAGAACTTAAGTGACTACTTGTACAACTACGCATACGTAACATATTCTTCGTTCTCGGGTAACCAAGCAACGGATAGTGCTTACATGTACTTCAGAACTTACTATTCTCAATTTAACTCTCAGACGGCTCTAGGCGATACTAACGTTGTATTGTTGCCGATGATGACTGATTTGACGAATAACGATCAGCAGATCCTATTCAACGCACGTGCTGGTTCTACATCAGCTGCCTACAACGCCAAAGTTGCAGTAGGTACTGTAGATTCTACGGGTGATTTGAGTACTTTATCTATCATAGACACCGTTGAGTTTATTGGAACTGCTTACGCAGACTACTCATTAGATCTAGATAACGTACCCGCAAATGGTGCTCGTGTTGCTCTAGTTGCTTTCGCAATGGCAAACACTGGTTACACTTACGGATACAATATGTCTTACATCGACCGTGTAGAAATCCGCCAGGCACCACAATGTCCAGAAGTATATGATGTTGTAGCGACTGCTACTTCTGACTCATCTGCTGTGATTACTTGGGGTGATAGCTCAGTTGTAGATGAGTACCTGATAGATTGGGGTCTTGCAGGCTTCACTCAAGGTACAGGTGTTTACGACACCATTGTCGGAACAACTTGGTCTAATAACATGTTGACGGCTGGTGAAACTTACGAGTTCTACTTCCAATCAGTATGTTCTGCCATGGGAGTTAACTCGCCTTGGTACGGTCCAGTTACATTGGAAGTTCCTTGTGCTCCAACATCAGTTCCATTCGCGGACGGATTCGAGAACAAGCCAACTTCTTACGGTAACTCGTCAAACCCGAACCTTCCAGATTGTTGGACATACTCTGTAAATGCAAACCCAGGTTTCTCTTACTCGTACGGTTCTACATCTACTTGGAGTTCTTACTCAGGTTCAGGTTACCTATACAACCGTCAAAGCAATGTTGCCGGTGATACAGTTGTAGTTTCTCTTCCAATGATTGAGAACCTTGATACTGACGGTGCAGTATTGAAATTCTGGGCGAGAGTATCGTCTACGTTCTACCAAGGACAGATGGCAGTAGCTACATCAGGCGTAACTGGTGACTACAAAACGGCTACAGTTGCTCAGAACATGAACTTGACAAACAATACGTACCAGCAGTTCTCTGTATACTTGGATTCTAACGTGGTACCGGCAGGTGCACAACGTCCGGCATTCTTGTTCTACTCGATTGCAGGTTCTTACAACTACATCTACTTAGATAGTGTTGAAGTTGAAGCATTGCCAGCGTGTGTTGCTTACAACTTTGCTGAGAGCAACGTCACTGATTCTTCAGCTGACCTTTCTTGGAGCTTTACCGGTAACAATTCATTCAACCTAGAGTACGGTCCTACAGGATTCATCCAAGGTACAGGTACTGGTGCGCAAGCAGGTACTACAGTATCTTCAGTTTCTGCGCCTTACTCTTTGACTGGTTTGAACCCGAACACTACTTACGATTACTACGTAGAAAGCGCGTGTAACCCAGGTACGTGGTACGGTCCATTCACATTCACTACAGAATGTACAGGTCCATTGGCTGCAGGTACTTACACAGTAGGTGCTACTGGTGACTTCGCAACTTTAGATAGCGTTATGAGCACATTGAATGTGTGTGGTATCGGCGGTGCTGTCACCTTCGAATTCCAAGCAGGTTCATTCATAGCTTCACAGCCTATCGGTGAAATCAACGGTTCTTCGGCAACAAACACAATCACTTTCAAAGGTGGTTCTGCTGCTGATACAATTACCGCTGGTGGTGACGCTGCATTCGTACTAGAAGGAGCTAAGCACATGGTGTTCGAAGATCTTTACATCTACGCGCCAGGTAGCAAAGGTTTCCGTTTGAATGGAACTGAAGACGTTACTATTGACGGTAACACTATTGAAATTGGTGCAACTACTTCTTCATTAGCTAACGGTATCGTTGCCTCTGCAAGTAGCACATCTATTTACTCTACGACTACTGGTGAGAAAGACTTGACAATCACTGATAACCACGTAGATGGTGGTTACTTCGCGATTCGTCTCTACGGTTCTTCGGCTGGTCGTAACGAGAATGTAGAAATCTCAGGTAATATTGTGGAGAATACATATTACTATGGTATCTACGTTTACTACGGTACAGATGTAACTATTTCAGATAATCACTTAAGTGGCTTCGGTTCGAGCTTTGCTTACGGTATCTACCCATACCAGGTAGATGGTGCAGTAATTTCACTGAACCACGTGAGTGACTGTTACTACGGTGTATACGCATACTACTTGTCATCTACTTCTGCAGCAACACAGTCTTCTGAAATCTCAAACAACATGTTTGATGCAGGATACTATGGATTGTCTGTATTGTACGGTGATAGTGTAGGTGTATACCACAACACTGCACGCGGTGGATACGCTGGTGTACGTGATTACTACAACGGTACTTCTGTAAACTTCCGTAACAACATCTTCGTGGGTGGTACGTACGCATTGTACAACTATAACACGAACGCGTTCGGTGATTACAACTTGTACCACAGTACAGGTACTTACCTAGGTTACAGCTACGTGAGTAGCCCTTACGCATTGACATACATTGACTCATTAGGTGAGCTACAGAGCCTTGACTCTACAATGCACATGAGCTCTGTTGAAGGTGATCCAATCTTCGCAGGTGCTACTGACTTGCACGTATTCGGTCCATTGGCTAATGACGCTGGTGATAACACAGTAGGTATCACAGTAGATATCGATGGTGATACTCGTCCAATGTCTGGTTCTACAGTAGTTGATATGGGTGCTGATGAGTACGACGTAATCGGTGACGATGCTTCATTGACTATGTTGGTTAGCCCAACTAGCGGTGTGTGTGGTGACGATAGCCTCATGGTAAGTGTAGAGATCGGTAACTTCGGTCAAAACACATTGACGTCGCTGACAGTTAGTGCAGACGTACTAGGTCAAACATTATCTGCTACGCCAACAGGATTGTCTATTCCATTCGGTGGTAAAGACACTATCATGTTAGGATATGTAAGCAACTACGTTGGTGGTCCAATGTCAGTTGTAGCTTACACGCAGTTGACTAACGACGGTCGTCCAAACAACGATACATTGAGTACTTCTGTAGATATCGCTGATGCTCAGCAGGTATCTCCAGTATACCCAGACTTCGTATGTTCTGGTGACGATGTTGATCTAAGCGTAACTATCCCAACAATGGGTAAAGTAATGTGGGCTTCAGGTTCTGATACAATCGCTATTGTTGATGCTGACTCTACAATTACTATCCCAGGTTTGACGATGGATACTACGATCACAGTAAGTGCAGTTAACTACACTGATAGTGTTGGTCAGAAAACTCCAGGTTCTGGTTACAGCTACACTGGTGCATACGGTATGAGCTTTACGGCTTACAGCGCTATGTCATTGGATAGTGTAACTCTATTCCCGAACGCAGCGGGTACGTCTAACATTGTAATTGAAGATGCTTCAACAGGTACTCAATTGTACAACATTGCTGTTACAACTACAGCAACTGGTTACAGTGCAGAGCAAGTATTCCTTGGAGCTTCTCTAGGTACAGGTTCGTACAAAATCTGGTTGAACGGTACGACGACAGGTGGTCTTTATGACAATCTTGGTGCGACTTACCCTTACTACTCAACTGATAGTAACGTAGTTATTACAGGTGATAGAAACGGTGGTAGCTCTTGGTACGAGTACTTCTACGATTGGAAAGTTACTATGGGCGGTTGTAATCGTAGAGATTCTACATTCACTGTAGCAATTCACCCAGATCCAGTAGCAATGATTTCTGTAGATACGGCTAACGCAACAATTTCGGCAACGGATTGGACTGCAAGCTGGAGTACGTCGGGAACTATGAATGCTGATAGCATTTCTGTTGAGTTCTCTAACGGTACTACATCTACGGATACTGCTGGTACAGTAACCTTCACTGCGAA
>DJCX01000135.1:0-263 GCA_002430755.1 Flavobacteriales bacterium UBA5939
AAACCTGCACGCTCACGAGAAAGACCACCAGGACCTAAGGCTGAAAGACGACGCTTGTGCGTGATCTCCGACAATGGGTTGGTCTGGTCCATGAACTGACTCAGCTGATTGGTCCCGAAGAAAGAATTAATCACTGAAGACAATGTCTTCGCGTTGATCAAATCAATTGGAGTAAATACCTCGTTGTCACGAACGTTCATACGCTCACGAATCGTACGTGCCATACGAGCAAGACCTACACCAAACTGGTTGGCCATCTGCTC
>DJCX01000135.1:618-5954 GCA_002430755.1 Flavobacteriales bacterium UBA5939
GCCTTCGAGTTGATCAACTCAATCAAGCGCTTGATGATTTCAATAATATCGCCTTTTGTCAATACCTGAGAATCTTCGTCAGAACCTTCGTACAATTTCTTGTTCAAACGGTAACGACCTACCTCACCTAGAGAGTAGCGCTGCTCAGAGAAGAACAGTTTGTCGATAATACCACGAGCTGTTTCTTCATCAGGCGGTTCCGCATTACGCAACTGACGGTAGATGTGCTCTACAGCCTCTTTCTCCGTATTCGTTGGATCCTTCTGGAGGGTATTGTGGATGATCGCGAAGTCTGAAGATGCAATATCTTCTTTATGAAGAAGGATAGTACTTACTTCAGCATCAAGGATTTCTTCAGTGTGTTCTTTATCAAGAATCGTATCGCGGTCCAAAATAACCTCGTTACGCTCGATAGATACAACTTCACCAGTATCCTCATCTACGAAATCTTCAATCCACGTCTTCAATACTCTCGCAGCAAGTTTGCGACCAATAGAACGCTTAAGTGCGGCTTTGCTCACTTTAACTTCTTCTGCAAGGTCGAAGATTTCAAGAATGTCTTTGTCTCTTTCGTAACCGATCGAACGAAGTAGCGTCGTTACAGGCAACTTTTTCTTACGGTCGATGTATGCATACATCACTTGGTTGATATCCGTAGCGAATTCAATCCAAGATCCTTTAAACGGAATAATACGGGCTGAATAGAGTTTAGTTCCGTTTGCATGGTACGACTGACCGAAGAAAACACCTGGTGAACGGTGCAACTGACTCACAATAATACGCTCAGCACCGTTTACGATAAAGGTGCCTCGTGGAGACATATAAGGGATGGTTCCTAGATACACGTCTTGAACAATCGTTTCAAAATCTTCGTGCTCTGGATCCGTACAGTACAATTTTAGACGCGCCTTCAATGGAACACAGAATGTCAAGCCACGCTCGATACATTCGCGCTCTGAATAACGCGGTGGATCTACAAAGTAGTCCAAGAACTCAAGAACGAAGTTGTTTCTTGAATCCGAAATAGGGAAATTTTCCGCAAATACGCGGTGAAGACCTTCTTCTGATCTTTCTGATGGCTTCGTCTCAATCTGGAAGAAGTCCATAAAGCTCTTCAACTGAATGTCTAGAAAGTCCGGAAATGCCGTCTTAATAGCAGTTGATGAGAAGTTGATTCGCTCCTGTGGAGCATTAATTTGGTTTACCATTTCAGCCCAAAATGTTAATTAAACACAAAAAGGTTTAGGTCTAAGGGGACCTCCCCAAAGACCTAAACCGGATAACCTAGCAGGTGATCAATTACTTGATCTCTACTTCAGCACCAGCCTCTTCAAGCTGTGCTTTCAAAGCTTCTGCTTCGTCTTTTGATACGCCTTCCTTCAATGCAGCAGGTGCGCTATCTACTTTTTCTTTCGCTTCTTTCAAGCCAAGTCCAGTCATTTCCTTAACAAGCTTAACTACAGCAAGTTTAGAACCGCCAGCAGCTTTCAAGATTACGTCGAACTCAGTTTGCTCGTCGCCACCGCCAGCTTCGCCGCCAGCTGCAGGACCAGCAACAGCTACTGCAGCAGCAGCCGGCTCGATGCCATGTTCTTCTTTCAAGTAATCTGCCAATTCAGATACTTCTTTCACTGTCAAGTTTACTAGAGCATCGCCCAATTCTTTGATATCAGCCATTTTTAGTAAAATTTAAAAAGTTTAATTCTTAGTTATTTGTTATTCAAGGAATTACGCGTTGCGCTCTTCCAAAGTTTTTAGGAGACCAGCAAGGCTTCCACCGGCACTTTGAAGTGCAGAAACAACGTTTTTCGCAGGGCTCTGGAGCAATGTTAATACATCTCCAATCAACTCTTCTTTAGACTTGATTGCAGTTAACATTTCCAAGTTTTCATCACCTACGTAAACGCTTTCTTCAATCCAAGCGCCTTTCAAAACTGGCTTGTCGTTCTTCTTACGGAACTCTTTAATGAGTTTCGCAGGAGCGTTACCAGCTTCAGCAAGCATTATACTAGTGTTTCCTTTCAATACGTCGTAAAGACCATCAAAGTCTTTCTCAGACGCATCCATAGCTCTCTTGAGCAACGTGTTCTTAACTACTGTCAACTTGATACCTTTACCAAAGCTCGCTCTGCGCAAGCTAGAAGTAGTATCAGCATCTAGTGCTTCGATATCCGCCAAGTAAATTGTTGGAGTATCGTTAAGAATAGTTGTTAGCTCTTCGATTTGAGTAAGTTTATCTTCTCTTGTCATGATGCTTTCCTCGTTTAAGATTATGAAACTGACTTAGCATCTACAGCAATACCCGGAGACATTGTTGAAGACATGTATACAGATTTCATGTACGTACCCTTCGCCGAAGACGGCTTGAGTTTGTTCAATGTTCTGATTAATTCTTCAGCATTCTCTTGAATCTTTGCTGCGTCAAAAGACACCTTACCTACCGCTGCGTGAACTATACCGTAACGATCTACTTTAAAGTCGATCTTACCAGCTTTTACTTCACCTACAGCTTTTGCTACATCCATAGTAACGGTACCAGACTTAGGATTCGGCATCAAGCCACGAGGACCCAATACACGACCCAAAGGTCCAATCTTACCCATTACTGAAGGCATTGTAACGATCACGTCAATGTCCGTCCAACCGCCTTTGATTTTCTCGATGAACTCATCAAGGCCCGCGTAATCAGCACCTGCTGCTTTTGCTTCTTCCACCTTATCTGGTGTTACTAAAGCCAAAACACGTACGCTCTTACCAGTTCCGTGAGGAAGACTTACCACGCCACGAACCATTTGGTTTGCTTTACGTGGGTCCACACCCAAACGAACTGCTAAGTTAACAGATGCATCAAACTTAGTACAGTTTACCTCTTTTACTAAGGTCGCTGCTTCGCTTACAGAGTATACTTTACCCTTTTCAAGTTTAGCGAGCGCGTTTTTCATGTTTTTCGTCAATTTTGCCATTGCTTCAAACTTTTAATTAAAACGGCTTCTCGCCTGTAACAGTTATACCCATACTTCTTGCAGTACCAGCAATCATAGACATTGCTGATTCAACGGTAAAACAGTTCAAATCAACCATTTTATCCTCTGCAATCTTGCGAACAGCATCCCAAGTAACTTTAGCAACTTTACTACGGTTAGGCTCTGATGATCCCTTCTTGATCTTAGCAGCATCCAACAATTGAACCGCCGCTGGAGGTGTCTTAACGATGAAGTCGAAGCTCTTATCTGCATACACAGAAATTACTACCGGCAACACCTGTCCCATTTTGTCCTGTGAACGAGCATTAAACTGCTTACAGAACTCCATGATGTTGACACCCGCAGCACCCAATGCTGGACCTACAGGAGGAGAAGGGTTAGCTTGGCCACCACGGACCTGAAGCTTTACTACTTTACTAACCTCTTTTGCCATTTCTTGTTATTACTATTTAGCGTTGTTGTTGTGGCCGTCTCTCTAGTTGGAAGCATGAAAAACGAACCTATATATAGTCTCACATCTATATCAATTATAACTTCTCCACTTCCGTGAAGCTCAACTCAACAGGAGTCTTACGACCGAAGATTTTAACAGTAACCTCCAGTTTTTGTTTCTCCTCGTTGATTTTCTCAATGGTCGCATCAAATGTGCTGAATGGACCATTGATCACTTTTACCGTCTCACCCACTGTAAATGGAATCAACAGCATTGCAGCATTTTCAGCCTCTCTATCTACTTCTCCGAGCAGACGACTTACTTCTGATGCACGCATCGGTGAAGGATCTCCACCTTTAACATTTGACAAGAACCCTATCACATTAGGAAGGTTCTTTATCATGTGACTTACCTCACCTGTAAGCGTCGTTTCAACGTACATGTATCCTGGAGTCTTGGTCTTCTCTTTGATGACTTTCTTACCGTTGCGCACTTGCACAACCTTCTCCATAGGGATTACAATCTGACCAACGAGATCGCTCATGCCTGCATGCGCCATCTCCTTTTCGATGTAAGTCTTGGTTTTGTGTTCTTGACCGCTAATAGTGCGGAGAACGTACCATTTCATTCCAGTATCTGACATGATTATCCGAAAATTGAATACACAAACTCAAGCACTGTTGAGATTGCTTTGTCCATACCAAATACTACTAGCGAAAAGATGATAGTTCCTATGATTACGAGAACTGTGCTCTTTTGTAGTTCACCCAATGAAGGCCAAGTTGCTTTTACTGCAAACTCGTTCCAAGAATCTTGTAGTGATGTAATTATTTTGCTCATCTTTTTATCTCTTTGCACGGGCACAAGGATTCGAACCCTGATCAACGGTTTTGGAGACCGCTATTCTACCATTGAACTATGCCCGTATGTAGGCAGAAAGGCACCTCCTAAAAAGGAGGCACCTTAACTACCTTGTGGTTATTCAGTCGAGTGTATTACTCGATGATCTCAGTTACCTGACCAGCACCTACTGTACGACCACCTTCACGGATTGCGAAACGCAAACCAGTGTTAACAGCAACATTTGCGATCAGCTCAACAGTGATGCTCAAGTTATCACCTGGCATTACCATTTCAACACCGTCTGGAAGGTGAATTTCACCTGTTACATCAGTTGTACGTAGGTAGAACTGTGGACGGTATTTGTTGTGGAATGGAGTGTGACGACCACCTTCCTCTTTTTTCAAAACATAAACCTCTGCTTTGAACTTTTTATGAGGAGTGATTGAACCTGGCTTACAGATTACCATACCACGACGGATTTCAGACTTCTCGATACCACGTAGAAGGATACCTACATTATCTCCAGCTTCACCCGTATCCAAAATCTTACGGAACATTTCAACACCCGTAATCGTTGAAGTCAATTTTTCGTCACCGAAACCGATGATTTCTACTGCTTCACCTGTGTTTGCAACACCAGTCTCGATACGACCAGTTGCTACAGTACCACGACCAGTAATTGAGAATACATCCTCGATTGGCATTAGGAATGGCTTATCGCGATCACGCTCTGGCTCTTCGATCCATGCATCAACTGCTTCCATCAATTCCATGATAGTGTCAACCCACTTCTGCTCTCCGTTCAAACCACCTAGGGCAGAACCTTGGATAACTGGAGTGTTATCACCATCGTACTCGTAGAATGAAAGTAGATCACGAACTTCCATGTCTACCAATTCCATCAATTCTTCGTCATCAACCATGTCCGCTTTGTTCAAGAACACAACGATACGTGGAATACCGACCTGACGGCCTAGTAGGATGTGCTCACGCGTTTGTGGCATTGGACCATCCGTAGCAGCTACTACAAGGATAGCACCGTCCATCTGAGCAGCACCAGTTACCATGTTCTTCAC
>DJCX01000009.1 GCA_002430755.1 Flavobacteriales bacterium UBA5939
TTTAAAACCAAGCGAATAGGCGGGTAATTTTGCTCATTACAGCTCAGATTATCTCGAAACTCCGATAGATGTTTTTACTTAAAAAAAAGAGAATAGAACAAATCCAACAGCTCTGTCTCAAATGAGACTTTTTAAACATCAAGCAGTCCAGTTGTTCTCTTTTCCTTCGCGGATCGTTGCTAATGCTCGCTCGTAGATCGCCTCGTACTTCGGTACCACAGCATCTATGGAGAATTCTTGGGCGCGACGATAGGCATTGGCTTTAAACTCCTCGTGTAATCGAGGATTTTGCAATAGCGTCAAACTGTGTTCTGCCATCGTTTCCACGTCACCAATTGTCGCCAAGAAACCCGTCTCACCGTGCACATTAACTTCGCTGATACCACCTGCATTCGAACTAATGACTGGAACTTTCGCAGCCATAGCTTCTAGGGCCACCAAACCAAAGCTTTCTGTGGATGAAGTCAATAAGAACAAATCCGACATGCAAAGTAACCTGCGTATTTCGGAGGTCTTCCCCAAGAATTTCACTTTAGAATAAATGCCTAAATCCTTTGCCTGTTGTTCCGCTTTTTCACGCTCTGGACCTTCCCCAATCATCAATAGAATAGCGTCTTCCTTTTCCTGAATTCGGTAAAAAATCTCAATGATATCTGGAATGCGTTTTACCGGACGCATGTTTGAAATGTGTGAAATGACTTTCTCCCCGTTTGGTGCAATCTGAGATTTAATACAAGGTCCGTCTATGTTATAAAGATCAAGATCAACAAAGTTGGGAACAACTTCGATGTCTTTCTTGATGACAAAGGAACTTAGAATATCCTTTTTAAGGCTCTTACTAACCGCAGTCACGATATCGCTCTTGTTGATGGAGAAGGTAACTGCAGGTTTGTACGACGGGTTCTTACCTACCAAGGTAATGTCTGTCCCGTGAAGTGTAGTCACCACAGGGATGTAGATTCGTTTCTCCAGCAAGATTTTCTTGGCCATGTACGCCGCGTAGGCATGAGGAATAGCATAATGAACATGAAGTATATCAATGCCCTCAGTAAGCACCGTGTCCACCATTTTGGAACTCAGCGCGAGCTCATATGGCTGGTATTCAAACAACGGGTAATCGTGCACGTTCACCTCATGGTAATAGATATTAGGCTCTAGAATATCTAAGCGCACGGGCTGGCTGTAGGTAATAAAATGAACTTCATGGCCCTTTTTAGCCATTTGAATACCAAGTTCAGTTGCGACCACCCCTGAGCCGCCGAATGTGGGGTAACATACGACACCTATTTTCATGCACTAAAAATACTTTTAATTCAACGACTCATAAAGAGCAGCCTGAATATTTGTCCGGATATCGTATTTGCTCAATTTCCAGTTCTCCATATCTGGGTACGTTCTATTGCTCAAAAAGATGTAGAGAAGCTCTTCTTCAGGATCCATCCAAACCATTGTACCTGTAAAACCGGTATGACCAAAACTTTGTTTAGAGGCACAGGTGCAACTAGGGCCTGGTCCATCATCCAACTGCGGGCGGTCAAAACCCAATCCTCGTCGATTCTTTAATTCACAAAAGGCACAAGCGGTGAACTTCTCAATGGTCCCTTTTTCGAGATACTTTACGCCTCCATATTCACCACCCCATAGGTACATCTGCATCATTTTGGCCAACGAATTCGCGTTTGAGAATAGACCTGCATGACCAGCGACTCCGCCCATCATTGCCGCACCCATGTCATGGACATTACCATGCACTGTTGTATTTCGCCAATAGCCGTCTTTCTCGGTAGGTACTATTTCCTCTAGGCCAAATCCTTTTTCCAAAGGTTTGTAGGTCAATCTCGAAGCTCCCAATGGTGCATAGAACGTTGTCTGTACCCAAGTATCTAGAGGCTCATTATTTCGTTTTTCCAACATACGCTGAAACAAGTAATAGCCTAAATCTGAATAGCGGTACTCGTTGCCCTTGAGCTCACTTTGCTCCAACATGGCATACATGGTATCGCGAATTTCCGGGCGTAAGTAAAGTTGATCTGTAACCTTGATGGCTCCTGGTGTATCGCTCGACACGTACCAATAAGCCTTAGCAGAATCGGTCTCGATGGTTCTCAGATAGTACGGGATCCAAGCAGGTAAACCGCTCTGATGCGCCAAAACATCTTCCAACACTAGATTACCTTTATCTGAAGTGGCCAATTCCGGCAATTGTTGCCCCACTGTACTTTTTAGAAGTAGCGGCTGTTTCTCGTACCAGTTCATCACTCCAGGCAATGTGGCCGTGATTTTAGTGACCGAAGCGAGGTCGTAGAGATCTGTCCAATCAACGGCTTTTTTTTTATCGTAGCTATGGTACCCAAAGGACTTGTTATAAATCACTGTACCACCTCTTACTACTAATATCTGCCCTCCCGGTGTCGCCTCTTTTGACATGGCAAATTCCATGATAGAGTCCACCTTAACTAACTGCTCGCTACGAAAGCCTACTTCCGAAGGCAGTCCGTATCCTAGGCGTTTCATACTCGCGCTCTTTAGACCGCTACCCTCAGCGCCCCAATGGCTGAGCTCGACCGGCAACTTGCCCTTCGTAGAACGCGCACCGAACAAGAATTGAGGTGCTAGTTTCTGCGCTGCAGCATTGTTCTCATACATTACCAACACTTTCATATTATCGCCCAATTCCGGGTAGGTCAATAACCCATATGGGTTTGCAAAGTGCAAAACATAAAC
>DJCX01000048.1:0-2052 GCA_002430755.1 Flavobacteriales bacterium UBA5939
GGCTGTTGGTGGCTTATAACCACGCGAAGACTTCGGAGAAAGGATGGGACAATGTCTTGCCGACCGTTGAGAAGCTTGCAGGTGAGGGGACACCGCACATTGTACTGAGTGCTTCAATGCCTGAAGATTTTGCCAGCTGCGGTCTGACGGATCAAACACCGTTTGCTTTTACGGATGAAACAACACTGAAGACCATGGTGCGTTCGAACCCTGGGTGGGTGGTTTTGAATAAAGGCAGTGTGGTGAAGAAATTCCATCACAACGACAGTCCGAGGTAATGGCGTTTGCAGGGCGAAAAATAGCATTGGCTTTATTCACCCTCTGGGGGGTGGCCACGCTCGTTTTCTTCTTGTTTACCATTGTACCTGGCGACAGCGCCCAAATGATGCTTGGCAAGCGTGAGGACCCTGAGGCACTTGCTGCCGTTCGCGCGAAATACGGTTTGGATAAACCGGTGGCCGTTCAATACATTAACTACTTGGGCAGAATCCTTCCCTTCGATACCAACGAAGGATTTTCTCTTTCGGCACCAGATTTAGGCGAGAGCTTTCAGCGACAGGGCCAATCTGTAAGTGGACTGATCGCCGCAACCTTTCCCAATACAGCGCTACTAGCAGCTACCTCGATTGGCTTCGCTGTGCTATTAGGTATGTTTTTAGGCGCCATAGCGGCATACAACGAGGGCAGTTGGATAGATCACGGATTAACGACCTTAAGTTCTTTGGGTATGAGTTTGCCGTCTTTCTTTACGGCAGTATTGCTCGCATGGGTCTTCGCGTATTTATTGGGGCCGTGGACGGGGCTTAGCTTAACCGGTTCCTTGTATGAGGTAGACGATTACAGCGGGGAGCGTTACCTACAGCTGAAAAATTTGATACTCCCGGCGCTAACACTGGGAATACGTCCTATTGGAGTAATTGTACAATTGACCCGTAAAAGCATTTTGGAAGTCGGGTCGATGGATTTTGTGCGCACTGCACGAGCAAAAGGAATTCCCGAGCGTAGAGTGCTTCTTCGCCACATTCTTCCTGTGGCCAGCAATCCAATCATTACCACAGTAAGTGGATGGTTCGCTTCGTTGCTTGCGGGTGCCGTTTTTGTTGAAATCATTTTTGGTTGGAACGGTATGGGAAAACTGTTAGTTGAAGCATTAAATACACGAGATTTGCCGGTGACAATGGGATGCGTATTGGTCATTGCCGCCATTTTTGTCATCATAACCACCTTGGTGGATATAGCATACGCCATTTTGGACCCAAGGGTTCGGGCAGAATTATTTTAAAACGACACATCAAAAACAACACAAATAATGAGACGTAGAATCGTAGCTGGAAACTGGAAAATGAATACTACTTACGCGGAAGCGATGGAATTGGTCGATGGACTCAAGGCATCTTTGACGGAAGAAGTAGTGGGTGAAACGGGTGTGATTATCACGCCGCCCGCATTGTATTTAAGCGATGTTGTGGGTGCGTTGGTGGACAACGAGTACATCGCAGTTGCTGCACAAAACGTACACGAAAAAGACAGCGGTGCCTATACTGGAGAGATTAGTGCTCCAATGCTAGCGAGTATGGATCTTGATGCAGTAATCATTGGCCACAGCGAGCGCCGCCAGTACTTTGGCGAAACAAACGAGAGCTGTAAGTTGAAGATTGAGCAGTCTTTGAATAATGAATTGGCCGCCATTTACTGTATTGGTGAAACGCTGGAAGAGCGTAAAAGTGGTGCCTTTATGGACGTTATTATTGAGCAATGTGCACAAGGTCTTGAAGGCTTCATTGCTGAAGATATGGACAACATCATCTTGGCATACGAGCCAGTTTGGGCGATTGGTACTGGTGAGGTGGCAACACCAGAGCAAGCGCAAGAAGTACACGCAGGCATCCGTGCATGGCTCACAGAGCGCTTCGATGCAGAGACTGCCGAGAATGTTACTGTGCTTTACGGCGGTTCGTGCAAGCCTGGTAATGCTGCTGAACTCTTTGCGCAGCCAGATATCGACGGTGGTTTGATCGGCGGTGCTTCATTGAAAGCAGAAGATTTTACAGC
>DJCX01000048.1:2373-2977 GCA_002430755.1 Flavobacteriales bacterium UBA5939
GTCGCGGTAAAGGTTCAACCACTTGAGCCTTTCCGCGACATTTTAATTGCCCAACTGGGCACCTTAGGCTTTGAGAGCTTTTCAGAGACGGCAGAAGGCTTTGAGGCATATATCATCAAAGAGAATTACGATGAGGCTGCCGTGAAGGAAGCACTTATTTGGGAGGGTGTGCAGACGAGCTTTGTTACTCAGGAAATCGAGCAGGTCAATTGGAATGCGGAATGGGAAAAAAACTTTGATCCTATCGAGGTTGATGGACGCGTATATATTCGAGCACCGTTTCACGAAGAGAAACAAGGCTTTGAATACCCCATGCTCATAGAGCCGAAAATGTCCTTTGGCACTGGACACCACCAAACTACGCACATGATGATCCAATGGTTGCTTGAAACGGATACCAATGGTCACGAAGTACTCGACATGGGTTGTGGAACAGGTATCTTAGGAATTCTTGCGGATATGCGCGGTGCTTCTAGGGTGCACGGTATCGATATTGATACATGGTGTATTGAAAACACCCTGGAAAACGCAGAGCGTAATCAAAGCAAAATGACTGCTGATGTTGGCGGTGCGGATGTTATTGAAGGCACCTTTGATACCATTT
>DJCX01000140.1 GCA_002430755.1 Flavobacteriales bacterium UBA5939
AAATGGCAACTAGTTTTTTCATAGCGTGAAGATACGTTCAGAGTACTAAAACCACGATGTGATAAAACTAACATTAGTTGTTGATAATGTTTTATTTGAAACATGCGTTTTGTGTGGTATTTTAGGAGAAATCTCAATGTACATGACCAAAGTTTTACTCATTGGCGCTGGACTGAGCACTCAAAAATTAGTTCCTTATTTAAAAGGTTTAGTGCAGTCTCACCGCATTAAATTAAGAGTAGTTGACCGGGATGAATCTATCGCATCAGCGCGTATGGGCAGTTCAAGCGATGGTTGCTCGGTAGGAAAACTAGATATCACCAATGTTGCTGCATTAGACGCAGAGATTTCTAGTTGTTCCATAACCATCAGTATGGTTCCCGCGCACATGCATTTAGAGGTGGCGAAGGCGTGCCTAAAACACGGATCACATCTTATTACAGCGTCTTATCTAACGAAAGAGATGGAAGGGCTTTCACAGGAAGCAGAAAAACGAGGTTTGGTCTTTTTGAATGAATGTGGCTTAGATCCTGGTATTGATCATATGAGTGCAATGCAACTGATCGAGGGTATACGAGATAAGGGCGGCAAAATTAAGTTGTTTGAAAGCTTTACTGGTGGCCTTTTAAGTCCGAGTTCTGAAGGCACTAATCCTTGGCGCTATAAGTTCACTTGGAATCCGAGAAATGTCGTCTTAGCAGGGCAGGGGGGCGCTGTGAAGTTCCTGCAGGAAGGTAAATACAAGTATATCCCCCCACACATGGTGTTTCGTAGAACCGAATTCATGAATGTAGAAGGTTACGGCCGATTTGAAGGGTTAGCTAACAGAGATTCGCTCAAGTACCGCGACGCCTATGGATTAACAGAAGTGGAGACCTTATACCGCGGAACATTACGTAGACCTGGATACGCTCGTGCCTGGGACTGTTTTGTTCGACTTGGAATGACCGATGATTCCTATGTTATCAAGGGACTTAAGCAGATGACATTCAGAGATTTCACCAATTTATTTTTAGCCTACAACCCCAGCGACAGCGTTGAGTTGAAGCTCAAGTACTACTTGAGTATTCCTCAGGATTCCGAGATTTTTGCGAAGCTTGAATGGGCAGGTATTTTCTCCGACTCCACTTTTGATTTTGACCAAGGCACACCTGCTGAGTGTTTAGAATTTATGCTTCGAAAAGTATGGAGCATGGAGCCTGAAGACAAAGACCTCATTGTTATGTACCATAAAATAGGTTGGGAGCAGGATGGTTCCCTTCATATGATTGAAAGCTCCATGGGGGTAGAAGGAGAAAATGCCCATAGTACAGCAATGGCAGGCACTGTTGGACTTCCATTGGGTATTGCCACAAAGATTGTTTTGGAGGGTAAGGCTCCTATTGGCGTTCAGCGCCCTATGACAAAATCATGGTATAATCCTATTTTGGCTGAATTGGCCGCAGATTATGGTGTGAAATTCACGGAGAAAACGGTTGAATACCGCGGCTATTAAAGACTAGCGTAAAAGGGTTCAAGTACTTCACGGACCTCCTGAGTATATTCTTGCGGCGCCTTATAAAGCACGAATTCTTTACGGCACGTTTCTGCTGTAGTTTCTTTGCTAAAAGCAAGAATAACGCGGTTCGCAGGGCGATCATTCTTAGGTCGGATGGCGTATATAGATACCGGGTGTAGGTTTTCTTCAATACCCGCTTCTATCATCTGTTCTGCGCGGTCTGCAGGCAATACGCACCAAAAAGTCCCCGTTTCTTTTAAAAGCCTTGAAGCATGCTCAATAAGGGAGTTAAAATCCAAGGTTAACGCGTGTCGCGCATTTGCAACGCCTTCATCCAGTTTGGTCGGACCTGATTCAAAATAGGGTGGATTGGATACTATGATGTCGTAAGAAACGCTTGCTTCAAATTCTTGTAATGGCTCGTGGTAACAGATCATTCTGTTGTTCCAAGGTGAGTTTTTAAAGTTTTCTGTGGCTTGCTTTGCACTAGGACCATGAATTTCTACTGCATCTACAAATGCATTGTTGAAACGTTGTGCCATTTGAAGTGCAATGACACCACTTCCCGTACCGATATCCAATACGTGTTGTACGGAATCTTGATGGTGATTTTCACCGGCAATTGCCCCTAAAAGACAACCGTCGGTATTTACGCGCATGGCACAATTATCGTGCGCTACGCTGAATTGTTTCATTTGAAAAGGGCCTACAAATTTCATAGTTCTCCTGCGAGTCCAAATATCTTGGGACGCAAGGTGAAGAAATAGACAATATTTACCAAGGCAAATATGAAATAATAGAAGTTGCCCTCTATCAGTGTGTAGGTAAGCAGGATTAAAGTGCCTAATTGCACTAGTACCCATCTCCAAATATGGATTTTGGTCAAAATTTCAAGCTTGGTAAACAGTTCTTCGGTAGAGTTAATCTCACGCATTCCGTTGTTCCAGACATACCGTCCCAACAGAACGAGTACAAAGGCAATTCCCGGAATAGCGTATGTATTCCCTGCAAACGGCATTAAAAAGACACTAGCAGTATCGCTAGCTACATAAAGTACTACGGAGGTTAATACCAGTTGAATCATCAGCAATGCGCTGAAAATCAAGTGTAAATACCTTGGATCGTATGGTTTCTGTTCGTTCATCTGTGATCAAAGGTCTAATAAACCTTCGGGCAATTCAAGATAAACGATTTTCTCAGGATGTTCAATTCTTTGAATAAAAGCTTCTACGGCAGGAACAAGGAACTCTTTTCCATCGTGCTCAATGATAAAGAGATTCTGAGCGGAATTCTCCACTACATCGGTAATTGTACCAATAGCTTTATCACTGTGATAGGCTATATAGCCTAAGATGGCCTTGTCGTAGAAACCTTCCTTAGGAGCAGGAAGCATTTCTTCTGGTAGGTAAGCGTTGCAACCTACAAATCTCGAGGCTTCGTCAGGGCTAATATCCTCGAGTTTAACAATGAGTTTCTTGCCGTTCAGTTTGCCCCGTTCGGCAAAAAAAAATGGAATCAGCTCTTGGTTAAATTCCAAGAATACTGATTCCAATTCTCTAAAGTATTGTGGGGTAGACGAGTCGATGTATAATACCATCGCTCCTTTGTACCCGTGGAGTTTTGTGATCTTACCTAGTAAAAAGCACTGCTCCTTTTGCACAATTACTCTGCGCTTTCTTCTGCAGCTTCCTCAGCAGGAGCTTCTTCAGCAGGAGCTTCCTCAGCCGGAGCCTCTTCAGCAGCAGCTTCTGCAGCTGGAGCTTCTTCAGTAGCAGCCTCAGTTTCTGCTTCTTCAGCCGGAGCCTCTTCAGCAGGAGCTAGGGCAGCAGCGATTGCAGCAGCACGAGCTTTGTTTACTTCGCTTTCCGCAGCTAGACGAGCGGTTTTATCAGCAGCTTTCTTTTCAGCGATCGCTTTCACGTTTGCACCGATTTTAGACTCCTTGTCGCTTAGCCAAGCTTCGTATTTAGCTTCTGCTTGCTCTTCAGTCAATGCACCTTTACGTACACCTTCAAGCAAGTGCTTTTTCATCATAACACCACGGTAAGAAAGAATCGCACGCGCCGTATCTGTTGGCTGCGCACCTTTCATCACCCATGATAGTGCTGAATCAAAGTTCAAGTCGATTGTTGCTGGGTTCGTGTTCGGGTTGTACGTACCTAATTTTTCGATGAAACGACCATCACGCTTAGCGCGAGCATCTGCTACAACGATTGAATAAATAGGACGCGACTTGCGACCACCTCTTTGCAAACGAATCTTAGTTGCCATAATTAATTGTTTTAAAAGGGTCCGAAACCCCGTTAATTAATGAATAATTGAGCGGCAAAAGTACATAAATTATTGATGCGTAGCGCCCGTAGGCATTAACTTTCAATATGAATGATTTTAGAGCCTTCGGTTTCCATCTTGAATTCAAATGGAGTAGCGTCTAATTTAGCCATAGCTTCATCTACAGTAGAATGCTTGTCTGCATCAACATAAAACAACATAAAGCCCCCACCACCGGCACCTAGAAGCTTTCCACCGCGCGCACCTGCTTTTGTGGCTGCAGTGTAGAGCTCATTAATTCGGGGTGTGGTAATCCCTTTAGCCAAGCTTTGTTTCAAGAGCCAATTTTGATGCAGTAAATCGCCAAAGGCATCTAGATCTCCTTTGACAAGTACTTCTTTGAGATCGTACACTAACTCGACCATCTTCTCTAGTGCCTTAAACTTGTCCGCTTGGGATGTGTTCTTTTTCTGTTCTGCCAAAATCTTGCTTGCACTGCGCTGATTACCAATATAGTAAAGCTTGAGGTTGGCATTCAATGCAGCTCTAGTATCTTGACTTATATCCACAGGTTCTACATGTACAGAACCGTCAGGATGAAACTCAATAATATTAAGACCGCCATATGCAGCTGCATATTGGTCTTGTTTACCAATGGGCTCACCTAAAAGATCGATTTCTACGCGGCATGCACCTGCACCAAGACTTTCCTTAGTTACCTCTTGATCAGTATAAGCGTTTATGTTATGAAGAAGGCCTACTGTAAAGCTTGAGCTGCTTCCCATTCCTGTGCCACCTGGAATATCAGCAATGGAGCTGACCTCGATACCCTTGACATCAAAATCTTTGAGTACGGTGCGAAGTATGGGGTGTTGCAGTTCATCCACATTGTTCACCGTTTCCGTTTGAGAATACTTACAGCGTATTTTATCTCTTTCAAAAAATTCATGCGTGCTGATGTACATGTACTTATCGATTGTAGTGCTCAGTACAGCGCCTTTTTTCTTGCTATAGAAACTCTCTAAATCGCTTCCTCCGCCAACAAAAGAAATTCTAAAAGGGGTCTTGGTGATAATCATGCAGCTAAAGTAGTGGATTGTTGAAAACCTAAAGTTTTCCAAGCTTAAAATATTAACTGATGAACTGCGTAGATTTAAAAAGGAACAAATAAAAACACTCAGAGATGCAAAACACAAAATTAGCTTTTGAGCAAAAGGAAGTTGTTTTAAGCCGACAACTTCACGGAACGTATGTTACGGTTGATGTTCATCAAAACCAATGGCCATACCTCTTTCCAAACCGGACTATTTCATCGATTCATTCACCTAAACCTATGCTCTATGTATAATTCAAGCGGCCTAATTCGAAGTAAGAATACGTTTCAGATTCAGAAATATGGGAATGCCATAAGATCGCAACTTAGAGACTCTAGCGACCAATATGTTTCTGAATTAAACGATTGTTGTCG
>DJCX01000114.1 GCA_002430755.1 Flavobacteriales bacterium UBA5939
GTCTTCTTAAAGTTCTTGAGTATTTCGTAGTCCTCTTCTCCTTCTTGAGCAAATGGACTTGCGTCAATAACAAACAATCGGATGCTTCTGCCAATCTGAGGAGCTGCTAAACCAACACCTTGCGCATTGTACATCGTCTCGTACATGTTGGCAATGAGCGGCTCTAAACCCGGGTAATCCTGGTCAATTTCTTCCGCCATCTTGCTTAAAACGGGATCGCCATAAGCTACTACCGGTAATATCATAATTGAATCTTAATCTTGATTGCAAAGATAGTTAGTGCATGGCTAAATAACGCTCTAAAATGAGGGAGGCAGCAACTTTATCTAAGGTGCCTTTTTCCTTGCGTTTGGATTTCTTCATCCCCCCCATTATCAGCATTTGTGAGGCCTCTTTGGAAGTAAAATCCTCATCGACAAAAACAATCTCCATAAGCGGCCAACGCTTGTGAATTTTTGCCGCCCACAGGTCGATAATTTCAGTACTGTCCGTGGCAATAGCCGGCTTCCCAATGACGATAGTTTGAGTTCCTTCCGCAGCCACATATTCTTCGAGTACTGCCATGAGTGAACCTGTATCCACTGTTTTTAAGGGAAAAGCCATCATCCCGAGCGGATCGGTCTCTGCCATTCCAGTGCGTCTACCTCCTATATCTAAAGCCATTACTTTCGCCATGGTTCAAAGGTAGTCTTTCCGTAGGAAGCATTAAATTTGAACCGCACATAAGAATGAACAAGATGAAGGATATAAGAGCTGTTATAGAACAAGCTTGGGAGCAAAGAGAACTGCTTCAACAAGAAGAAACTCAAAACGCAGTGCGCGCTGTGGTAGATGCACTTGATGCCGGTACGCTTCGCGTTGCTGAGCCTACAGAAAATGGCTGGCAGGTCAACGAGTGGGTTAAGAAAGCTGTGGTTTTGTACTTCCCCATCCAAAAAATGGAGACTATTGAGGTCGGTCCTTTTGAATTTCATGATAAAATTCCACTCAAACGCAATTATGCAGAGAAGGGCGTACGCGTCGTTCCGCATGCCGTAGCACGTCACGGCTCATTCATCGAGGCAGGTGTAGTAATGATGCCTTCTTACGTAAACATTGGTGCACACGTCGAAAGCGGCACAATGGTCGATACTTGGGCAACGGTAGGTTCTTGTGCACAGATTGGCAAGAACGTTCACCTCAGTGGTGGTGTAGGTATAGGCGGTGTATTGGAACCGTTACAAGCAGCACCGGTGATTATTGAAGACGATTGTTTCATAGGCTCGCGTTGTATTGTTGTGGAAGGTGTACGTGTAGAAAAAGAGGCCGTTCTAGGGGCAAATGTTGTCTTGACAGCCTCAACAAAAATTATTGACGTGAGCGGTAGCGAGCCAAAGGAATACCGTGGCCGTGTTCCTGCACGCAGTGTAGTCATCCCAGGAACGATGCCCAAGGAATTCCCAGCAGGCACCTACAATGTACCTTGTGCATTAATCATTGGACAGCGTAAAGAGAGTACGGATAAAAAGACTTCGTTGAACGACGCATTGCGCACACACAACGTTGCAGTGTAATGAGTACGGCCCTGAGCATACTATACCTCAGCTTTAATGAGGAAGATGTCTTTGGGCAATCGCTTGAAAGCATAAAATCTATTGCCGACGAAATCGTAGTAGTAGATTCTGGATCTTCCGATTCAACCGTTCAAATAGCCGAACGTGCAGGTGCTGACGTATACCACCGGCCATTGAAAAACTGGGGTGAACAGCGCAACTGGGGTTTAAACAAATGCAACCACTCTTGGACACTAGTTGTCGATTGTGATGAAGTGTTCACCGATGAGCTCATTGAATCGCTCAAAGAGTGGAAACAAAGTGAACACAACGAGCAACACCCTTACTCCTTTAAGCGCGTGCATTTTTTCAAAGGCAAAAGGATGAATTTCAGCGGACTGCAAAATGATTACGTAGTTCGACTTTTACCTAAGGAGGTGAAATATGAAGAATTAAACGTGCACGAAAAGGTGCGATCCTCTTCCAAACGACTCAAGGGGAATATGCTTCATTACACCTACAAAAACGCCGTCCACTGGGAACAGAAATTTAGAACCTACGCCAAGCGGCAGGCTTTGGACTACGAAGAGAAAGTAGGTAGAATAGGCCCATACTATTTGAATGTGAAACCTTCTTGGAGATTTTTCAGGCACTACATCATAAAAGGCGGTATTTTTGACGGCTCCAGAGGTTTTGAATATGCCTTGTGGATGTATAGAGCTGTTAAATGGCGCTACATCGAAGTAAATAAATTGCGAATCAAATGACATTCGGTCAAAGCTTACAATTCATTCTTACCGCATTGTTCCTGCTCGGCGTGTACAGTTACAAATGGGCCCTGCATTTTCAATACTTAAGAGTAAAGAACAAGAAGAAAGCCGGCAGCTGGAAGGATTTCTACACGCGCAATTTTTCGAATAAAAAAGATCTTGAATGGTGGAAAGAGAGTTTTATGATCCTACCGCTACTCTACCCCACCATCATGACTGGAAAGGACAGTGAAGACTTTTGGTTGAGCAAAATCAAACGCACTAACCTTGCGCTTTACTTCCTGTTGATGATCTTATTACTTACCGGGATATACTTCTCGAAACTTTCAGAGCGTCCGTTTTAATGTCAAATTATAGCCACTTTTTGGACCGACCGATTTTTAAGCAGATCGGACAGGCAGCCGACCACCTCGGTCTGGAGTGCTACGTCGTGGGTGGCTATGTGCGTGATCGACTCATTGAGCGTCCCACGAAGATGGACCTCGATTTTGTCACCGTGGGTTCGGGCATAGCACTGGCAAAAGAAGTACGAAAAGGTTTTGACAAAAAACCCAAACTGAGTGTTTTCAAAAGCTTTGGTACCGCTCACATGAATTATCAGGGTGTTGACCTAGAGTTCGTAGGTGCTCGTAAAGAAAGCTACAAGAGAAATAGCCGAAACCCTATCGTAGAGGACGGCACTCTTGAAGACGATCAGAATCGCCGAGATTTCACCATTAACGCAATGGCTATTTGTTTGAATGAAGGACGCTGGGGCGAATTAATAGATCCATTCAACGGCGTGACTGATCTTGAACGAAAGCTTATCAAAACACCGCTCAGTCCAGACAAAACGTTTGACGATGATCCGCTGCGCATGATGCGCGCTGTTCGATTCGCTGCACAATTAGACTACCGCATCGATACAAGCACTTTGAAATCCATTAGAGCGCATGCTTCACGACTGAAAATTGTTGCTCCAGAACGCATTAGCGTGGAGCTGAATAAAATCATGGAAGTCGACAAACCTTCCTACGGTCTTGGCCTACTTTTCACGAGCGGCCTGATGAAGGAAATTCTGCCTGAGATTTGTGCGTTACAAGGAGTTGAAGAAGTTGAAGGGCATCTACACAAAGACAATTTTTACCACACACTTGAGGTCGTAGATAACCTCGCTCGTACATCAGAAAACTTGTGGCTCAGATGGGCTGCTTTATTGCACGACATAGGAAAGCCAAGAACCAAAAAATTCATTAAGCCAGCGGGATGGACGTTTAGGGGCCATGAATTTGTAGGAAGTAAAATGATTCCAAAAATCTTTAAGCGTTTGCATTTGCCTACGGATTCACGAATGAAGTATGTGCAGAAGATGGTAATGATGAGTTCTCGCCCTGCATCACTCGTAGACGATACAGTTACAGATTCTGCCGTACGTCGCTTGTTATTCGACGCTGGAGATGATGTAGAAGACCTCATGCTTTTATGTGAAGCCGATCTCACTACAAAAAATGAACGCAAAAAGCGCCGCTATTTGAACAATTTCAAGGAGGTACGCTTGAAGTTTAAAGAGGTCGAGGAACGTGATCACATCCGCAACTTCCAACCACCCGTGAGCGGCGAGGAAATTATGGAACACTTCGGAATTGGCCCCTCAAGGATAATTGGAGAAATCAAGGAAGCTTTGAAAGAAGCCATTCTTGAAGGACATATACCAAATGAAAAACAAGCCGCACTCGACTTAATGGAAGAGGTGGCGCAAAAACTAGGATTGACAAAATAATATGGAGTTTTTCTTACGCGTAATCGCTGATACTGATGATACCGTCTTGAAAGAAGTACGCATCAAAGGCGCTGCTTCTATGATGAACTTGCATGAGCACATCTTCAATGAATTTGGCTTAAACCCTGGAGAAATGGCAAGTTTCTATTACAGTACAGCCAACTGGGATCAGGGCGATGAACTGCCAATGTTTGCCATGGACGATGATATGCCATCAATGGAGGGAACATCAGTAGAGCAATTCTTTTCTGGCACAAAAAACGGCTTATACGTCTATAACTTTCTCGACATGAACATCTTCTACCTTGAAGTTGTAAAAACTGAAGAGGAAGAAGGCTTTGAGGATTTCGTAGTGCTTTCAAGCGTTGGCGAATTACCCCAAAATGAAGTGCCAAGCACAGCTGCGAATGCACCGTCAAAAGACCCGAGTGAGATGAGCGAAGAAGAGTTAAATGCCTTGTACGGACTCGACGATCTCGACAGTGGCGCTTTACCTGGATCAGAAGAGAATGAAGACGATTCTCTTGGATACGACTATTAAAAATGAATCCCAAGGATTCGCTCCACAGGCACTTTAATATTTCCTTTTAGATAAATATGGTTGTTGTAATGCAACCATATAGTGGTATGTACCTGATACACATCTGCACCTGTATTGAACTGAATGTGAACCTTTTGGTGCTTGAGATTACCTAAATAGGTGGCTTTATGAATGGCCTCAGAACGACGTTGAATAGCTCGGACAGATTCCAAGATTTCTCCAGATTCATAGGCGAGCAAAGCGGTGTCTGTTCTAGATATATTTCTTGCGTCGTGGTTCATCATTCGTATAAAGCGGTTCTATCAAATTACGTATTTTCATCGAAAATTCCAACACACCTTCATGTCTAAAACCTACCTCATCAACATATGTGGACCTACTGCGGTAGGAAAAACAGGGGTAGCCTTGTATTGGGCAGAGAAGTTGGGTTGTCCAATTCTCTCTACCGATAGCCGCCAGTGTTATAAGGAATTGGCCATAGGAAGTGCCCCTCCTTCCCCGGAGGAATTGCAGCGCGCCGATCATCATTTCATAGCCGACCGAAGCATTCATGATCCGATTACTGCGGGCGAATACGAACGATTTGCACTGGATAGATTGCAGTCCCTGTTCACTGAGAATAATATCGTAATTGCCGTGGGCGGATCTGGAATGTATATCGATGCCATTCTCAATGGCTTAGATCCCCTACCTACTGATGCCGACATCAAGGCAGGTCTAGACGAGCAGTTTTCCGAGGATGGTCTGGAGCCGTTAGTGGCAAAACTCCAAGAACTCGATCCAGCGTATGCCGGGAAAGTAGATTTAAATAACCCGAGGAGGGTGATCAGAGCACTTGAGGTTATTATGGCTACCGGTAAAAAGTATTCTGAGCAACTGAACAATAGTCCCAAGGAACGGCCGTTTGAAATAGTGAATTGGGTGTTGAATATGGATAGGGAGAAATTGTACGACCGCATTAATAGACGTGTACATCTAATGATTGCAGACGGTCTTGAAGCTGAAGCCAGATCGATAAAATCTCATGCAGACCTTCCCAGCCTCCAAACTGTGGGGTATAAAGAATGGTGGCCTTATTTCAAGGGCGAATACGACCTAGACCGCACCATTGAGCTCATCCAACAATACAGCCGACGCTATGCCAAAAGACAATTGACGTATTTCAAGCGCTTCGAAAGTGCTTTATGGCTCGATCCAAACGACATTAACAGCCAAGAGGAATCTTTGCGCAAAGCGGGTCTTTTGTAGTTATGTACGTCAACTTCTTCTCTCCTTACGAACTCGTCACAGGCTCCATCTATTTATTGGGTCAAAAAATAGACGAGGCAATTCGTTCCAAGCGTGCTGAACACGCCCAATATCCGACCATCTGTGTAGGGAACTTTCAAGCGGGAGGAACCGGTAAAACCCCAGCCACTATTTGGGTTGCTAGCAAATTAAAAGCCCTAGGGTATTCCCCTATTATCCTCATTCGAGGCTACAAAGGTTCTGTTAAAAAAAGTACCCTAGTGCATCGCAATAATGCCCATACATACGGAGACGAGGCTCTATTACATGCGCAGCACTTTCCTACTATCGTGGGTAAGAACCGTGTTCAGAGTGCTAAACTAGCTTCGACCATTCCCGGCGAGAATAAAGTATTGGTGATGGACGACGGATTACAACACTACGAGCTGCTCAAAGATTTTAGTATTGTTTGTCAAAAAAGTCAACGATTTGAATCCGATCAAATGTTACCCGTAGGTCGACTTCGCCAAATCCCTCATACCAACTTTGACGCAATTCTTTCGCAAATTAACGAAGCTGGATACCATCGGATAAACTCTTGGAAAGGAATACCAGAATACACCTTTGAACGAATCACTTCTCTTTTATCTGGGAGCAAGCAGCAAGGCTTGGTCGTATGTGGTGTGGCAAATCCCGACGATTGCTTGTACCAAATTCAGAAAGCAGGTGGCTTCGTTGGAAACGAAATGAAATTTCGCGACCACCATCGCTACAACGCAGCCGATCTCGCTCGTATCGAAAAGGGTTCTAAAAAGTATGAATACCGTGTGCATTGTACCGCTAAGGATGCTGTGAAGTTGGAACCCCTAATTGAAGCTAAAAACAGCCCTATTAAATTGAGTGTTTGGGATGTTGAGATTCAGCCTGTTGGCGATGTTCAGCCACTACTTGATGCCATGGTGGCGAAGATTGAGGAAGTGTATAAAAATCGGTCACAAAAACAGGCCTAAAAAGCGTAAATTAGCGCTCTAAATTCCCCTTGGATGTCTAGTATTTACGATACATACGAACCGGTTATTGGTATTGAAGTTCACGTGCAGTTGAGCACGCAGAGCAAGGCATACTGTGGTGACGCTACCGCATATGGTGCCTCCCCGAATACTCAAGTAAGCCCGATCAGCTTGGGCCATCCAGGTACTCTTCCTGTCTTCAACAAAGCGGTGATGAACTATGCCGTGAAGTTGGGTATTGCCTGTGATTGTACCATTCGTGAGCGCAATGAATTTGCACGCAAGAACTACTTCTATGCAGATTTGCCGAAGGGGTATCAGATTACGCAGGACACCACACCTATCTGTACAGAGGGATTTGTGCGTATCAAAGATGCCGAGGGAAATGACAAGAAAATCAACCTGACCCGCATCCACATGGAAGAGGATTCAGGCAAGAGTGTTCACGATATTGACCCGTTCAACACGCTGGTAGATTTAAACCGTGCGGGCATTCCACTATTAGAGATTGTATCAGAACCGGAAATCAAGAATGGCGAAGAAGCATATAGCTACTTGAGCGAGATCAGAAAATTGGTCCGTTACCTAGAAATTTCAGATGGGAATATGGAGGAAGGTTCGCTTCGTGCGGATTTGAACATCTCCGTTCGCAAGAAAGGTGCGACCAAATTTGGAACGAAAGTCGAGGTGAAAAACATGAACTCGTTCCGCAACGTACAGAAAGCTATTGACTTTGAGATTATTCGTCAGATTGACTTGATTGAATCGGGCGAAGAAATTCATCAGGAAACGCGCACCTACGATGCAGCGAAGAACATCACCATTGGACTTCGTTCAAAAGAAGATGCGCACGACTATCGCTACTTCCCAGAGCCAGATTTAGTACCTGTTATTGTGCCGCAGAGTTATGTAGACAGTGTGCGCGAGAATATGCCGCCCCTGCCCTACGAGCTATTTGTGAAGTACACGAAAGAATTGGGCCTTAGTGAATACGACGCTTATGTCTTAACCGATAGCAAAGCATTTGCACTGTACTTTGAAGAGGTGATTAAGCATACGACCAATTACAAGGGAGCAACCAACCTGCTTATTGGCCCTGTGAAATCTTGGTTGAATGAACAAAGCGTTGAAATTGAAGAATTCCCAATTGCACCGGCGGCACTGGCGAGCATTCAAACGTTAGTGGACGAGGAAAAGATTTCAATCTCTACGGCTACTCAGAAGTTATTCCCTGCATTATTGGAAGACCCGACTGCTAATGCCGCGGCACTTTGTGAGCAAAACGGCTGGATCCAACAAGGCGATAGCGACCAGCTACAAGCTTGGGTAGATCAAGCGTTAGCTGCTTATCCAGAAAAGATTGAGGAATACCGCTCAGGTAAGAAAGGACTCATCGGACTCTTTATGGGTGAGGTGATGAAGTATAGCCGTGGAAGTGCAGACCCTAAAAAAGCAAGCGCCCTGTTGCGCGAGAAATTAGATGCGTAAGCTCTGGGCATTACTTGCAGGTCTTGTTTTAGCTTGTTGTACTCAAGAAGGAGGTTCGCTTATTCGCTTTGAGTTAAAAGAAACAGGCAGCTATGCGGTTCAATACCGTGAGGCAGACGGAACGTTCACTGTGATGGACAGCCTCGACATTATGGGTAATGACGTCTTTGAAGTTGCCTTCGATACACTTCAGATGATCAGCTTCCTTCCCTTAGAAGGTGAATTACCGGTGGTACATGCCGTAGTTGGACCTAGTACAGAAGAACTTACCATTTCAAAAGACGGCTTTATCTCTGGAGATGCAGAGAACAATTGGTTGGGGACACAGCGCAAAATGCAATTAGACCTCATTGCATTAATCGATAGTCTGGATGCCATCAAATCTACCTACAAGGACAGCACCACTTTTAAAGGATTACGTACTATCGATAGTGTGTTCTTCGCTTACGCGGACGGATACAGACAACGCATTCTAGACAGTCTCATTGCTGTACCAGGTAGGTTATCCAACCTAATGACCGTTTACCACAGGATTGGACAAAATCCAGTGTTAGAGTATGGCGTGGACCGCGATGTACTGCGTGGAGTGAATGATGCTTTAACTGAAATGGCACCCGCATCAAATGATGTGCTTGCCTTTAACATGTGGGTGGAAGAATTTGAAGAAACCTATGTTTTTACGGCTAAGGTGGCCGAGAATGCACAGAAGTTTGCTGTCGGCAGCCCATTCCCTGAATTTGCTTTGGAGACGCCGCAAGGTGAACTCGTTTCGCTCGAGCGCATGTCCCTAGAAGATCATGTGGTTGCCATATGGGCCTCGTGGTGCGTAGAATGCCGCAATGAACTTAGATCCGTTGCTAAGACGCAGTCGATGAACAACTGGGTACTGCTTTCTATTGACGGTCTTCCGCAACAGCGCAGCCCACTGGGCGAATGGTACGAAGCTATCGTTACCGATGATCTTGGTGGTCAACACCTGAGCGATCTTGGAGGTAGCCGAAGCGTAATTATAGAAACCCTTGGCGTTCAAGAAATGCCGTTGTACTTCAAAGTGGAAAACGGTATCATCACCAAGCGTGTCAATCGAATAGAAGATTTATAATGACTGAAAAAAAAAGCCGCTCTTTGGGAGCGGCTTTTTTAATCTCTATAGCTACTTATCAAGCACTAATCTTATATGCGCCAAATGGTGCTGGCAGTGCCAAGCATACATCTGAACACTTTCTTTCATCGTATACTCTTTCTCTTCTTCCATATGGAAGTATGCTTTTTCCCA
>DJCX01000064.1:0-2315 GCA_002430755.1 Flavobacteriales bacterium UBA5939
TCAAGGAGGAGCGCCTTCATTAGTATCCGATGATCAATCGGCCAATTTGGAAATAGATGATGAGCCCTATCACGTCGTTTGCAGTTGTGATGAATGGCCCTGTTGCCAAGGCTGCATCCACTTTAAATCTGTCAAGCATCAGTGGGATGAAGGTTCCAAAGAGTGAGGCAAAAACAATCACGGTGAGTAGTGAAGTACTCACAGTCAAGGTGATGAGTTGATCGTAGCCGAGAAGCAATCCCGCCCCATACATTACTAGGGATAAGATGAGACCGTTGAACAGACCTACAGCCAATTCCTTGGTCAATTTCTGAATCATATTGTTCTCCTTTCTGTCACTGGCCAAGGCTTGTACAACAATCGCCGAAGATTGTACACCTACATTACCCGCCATTGCTGCAATCAGTGGCATGAAAAAGGCCAATGCAGGAACAAGCTGAATGTCCTCTTCGTTTTTGCCAATGATTAAGGCAACAATGAGTCCACCAAAGAGTCCAATTAACAGCCATGGGATGCGCGCACGGGTAACCTCATATACGCTATCGTCGCTTTCTACCTCATCGGTAAGACCCGAGGCCAATTGGTAATCGCGCTCGGCTTCTTCACGAATGAAATCAACCACATCATCCAAGGTAATTCGACCGAGAAGCTCTCCTGCAGCATTGACTACGGGAATGACAAACAGATCGTATTTCTGCATCATATTGGCCACCTCCTCCGCTGGAGTGGTACTGAGTACAGTATGTTCTATCGGGCGGTACAGCTCGGAAATAGGAGCCGTGCGTTGTGCGGTCAAGAGCTTCTTTAAGCTCAATGTACCGACCAAAATATCATTATCATCGACCACGTAAACAGCATGAACACGGTCAATGTGTTCTGCCTGAGAACGCATAGCTGCCACACAGCGAATGGCCGTAAGACTCTGGTTCACCACCACAAGCTCGGTGGCCATTAGGGCACCGGCCGTATCTTCTTCGTGCGTAAGTAGTTGGGCAATTTTCTTGGCTTGCTCCACATCTTCCACTTGAGAAAGGACCTCTTTGGTCATGTCCTCCGGAAGTTCAGAAAGCATATCCGCAGCATCATCGGAATCCATATTCCCGACCAACTCTTGGGCAATTTCCTCTGTAGAATAGGTTGCTACCAGCTCGCCACGTTCCTCCTCATCAAACTCAACAAGGATATCTGCGGCCAATTCAGGATCGATCTTCTCAAAGAAAGCCGAACGTTCTTCTGCCACGAATGTCTCTAACACCTCCGCCATATCTGCAGGGTGGATACCTTCAATGATTTGCGCGAACTCAGCCTCATTGGTCTCCCCCAAGGCCTTCACTATACGCGCTCTAATGCTCATTTCTTCCATCTTCGATCGCAGTTAAAAGTTCAACAAATTCTGTGTGAGACAATTGCTCTGCTCGCTTGCTAAGATACGGATGCTCGAAGCCTTCTGGCAAGTTAAGCACTTTCAAGGCATTGCGAAGGGTTTTTCTTCTCATGCCAAAAGCCGCCTTCACTCCACGTTTCAAAAGCTTGAAATCTATATCCGGATCTTCGGCCTTGCGCACCATATGCATCACTCCACTATCTACCTTAGGAGGAGGGTTAAACACACCAGGTGGCACGGTAAAATCATAGGTCAAATCGTAGTAGGCTTGACAAAGCACAGAAAGGATACCGTAGGTTTTATTTCCTGGTGGCGAGCACAATCGTTGCGCTACTTCTTTTTGGAACATTCCTCCAAAAAGTGGGATTTGATCCATGTGGTCCAACACCTTAAAAACAATCTGAGAACTGATGTTATACGGGAAGTTTCCCACCAAGGCGAATTTCTCGTCGCCAAAGGTTTTCGAAGGGTTCCATCTTAGGAAATCTTCTTCTAGAATACGGGCACTTAAGGTATTGTAATGGGCTTTGAGATAGCTGACACTCTCGTCGTCAATCTCTACAACCCAAGTCTCAATGGAGGGATTGTCGAGCAAGTATTTGGTCATTACACCCATGCCTGGACCAATCTCCAAGACCTTTTCAATGCCTTCGAAAGGGACGACATTAGCAATGCGTTCTGCAATGCTTTCGTCCTTTAAAAAGTGTTGACCTAGGTGCTTTTTTGCACGTACTTGACCTCTATTGTTCATGGTGCAAAGGTAGTGCTTTGTAACGGCCTTCGTCTCATTCATTAACCGTAACTTAGGTGCACCTATTACAGAACTAATACCACTGACCATGGTACAACCAACCACCCTCGGCGAATTTATCGTCGAAAACCAGAAGGATTTTCCCTTCGCTACTGGCGATTTATCGCACCTGCTCACCTC
>DJCX01000064.1:2658-6109 GCA_002430755.1 Flavobacteriales bacterium UBA5939
TCCAAGGCGAGGCCCAACAAAAGCTCGATGTGATGGCCAACGACACCTTCATGCGAGCCTTGCGCTCCATGGGACAGGTATGTGGTGTAGGCTCTGAAGAAGAAGAGCATTACATCAGCTTTGACGACGATATTCACAGCGATGCGAAATACGTGGTTTTAATGGACCCGCTCGATGGATCTAGCAATATCGATGTCAACGTGAGTGTCGGAACTATTTTCTCTATTTACCGCAGAATAACCCCAACTGGCTCACCCGTGACCTTAGAAGATTTCTTGCAGCCCGGCGATGCCCAAGTTGCCGCTGGATATGTCGTTTATGGCTCTTCCACAATGCTTGTTTACACTACAGGAAATGGTGTAAATGGCTTTACGTTAGATCCATCCATTGGGGTGTTTTGTTTGTCGCACAGGGACATGCAGATTCCAAAATCGGGCAACATCTACAGTGTAAACGAAGGAAATTATGTGCATTTCCCGCAAGGGGTCAAAGAATACATCAAGTACTGCCAGCAATATGATGAGGCAACCGGCAGGCCCTATACCTCAAGATATATTGGCTCTCTAGTTTCTGATTTTCATCGCAATCTTATCAAAGGTGGGGTGTATCTTTACCCCACAGGAACGATGGCACCTAACGGTAAGCTTCGCCTGTTGTACGAGTGTAACCCACTCGCATTTATAGTTGAACAAGCAGGCGGTACTGCCACGAACGGTAAACAGCGAATTTTAGAACTCCAACCTAGCGAATTGCACGAGCGAGTTCCATTCTTCATCGGTTCACCGGAAATGGTGGATATGGCCCATGCGTTTTTACGCAGGTACGAAGAAAAATAGAACTTGGAAATAGCAGATTTACTATCCCGCTACCACAGCCACCCTTTAGTTGAACAACTCACCACAGCGCATGGTGCAAAGCAGAATGTTGCCTTAGGATTTAATGCGGCCGGAGGCTCTCATGCGGCCGTACTCGCCGCTGCTACCTATGAACGTACGGGCAGTATGCAGTTCATTATTACCAATAGCAAGGAGGAAGCCGCCTACATTCAAAACGATATTGAGAAGCTGCTCCCTTCTGTGAAGAGCTACTTCTACCCAGCATCCTACCGCAGACCATATGAAGTGGAGACGACGGATAATGCGAACGTATTGCTGCGTGCGGAGGTGTTGAACCACCTAAGTGCGCGTCGAAAGGCTCCTATTCTCATTTCATACCCCGATGCCTTGTTCGAGAAGGTGGTGACGAAAAAGGAATTGGAAACCAATACTCTTAAAGTGAATCTTGGGGACCAGCTAAGTCTAGATTTCCTCAATGAAACGCTCTTTGAATACCAGTTTGAACGCGTAGATTTTGTCGTTCAACCGGGCCAATTCTCCGTTCGTGGGGGCATCGTGGATATTTTCTCTTTTTCCAAGGACCATCCGTACCGGGTAGAGTTCTTTGACGACGAGGTAGAGAGCATCCGCTTCTTCGACATTGAAACACAGCGTACCGTAGGCAAGGCGACGAAAATGAGCATTGTCCCCAACGTGGAAAACAAAACATTCTTGGAAAGTCGTGCCTCGCTACTGAGTTACCTCCCTAAGGAAACACAACTTTGGATGGACACTCCGTCCATGGCTGTGGCAAAGCTTGACCGATTGATGGAGCTTGCCCACGAGCGTTACGAGGAACTCGGAGATACGGTTCACCGTGCAGCACCGGGAGAGCTTTTTATCAGTGGAGATGCATTAAAGCGTGGCTTATTAAATTTTTCACGCATCGAATACGGGCGGAGTGAGTGGACCTCAGAAAAATTGGAGAGCAAGGCTTTGCCACAACGAGCGTTCAACAAAGATTTCCAGCTCTTGGCCCAGACCTTATTGCGTAGCGAAAAGGAAGGCATTGAAACCGTATTAATGTGTTCGAACCCGAAGCAGATTGAGCGCTTCCACGCGATTTTTGAGGACCTGGAATTGGCGCCAAAGTATGAAACCACGGTGGGTGCATTGCATGAAGGGTTCGAAGATGAATTGGCCAAGACGTACCTCTACACCGATCATGAAATTTTCGACCGTTACCAACGATTCAACATCAAAAACGGCGCGAAAAAGAAACAGGCCATCACCCTCGAGCAGCTCAATGCGCTTGAGTTTGGGGATTATGTGACGCACGTGGACCACGGCGTTGGGAAATTCGGTGGACTGCAGAAGGTCGATAACAACGGGAAAATTCAGGAGGCCATCAAGCTCGTTTACCGCGATAATGACATCCTTTACGTGAGCATCCACTCCCTGCATAAGATCAGTAAATACAACGGAAAAGACGGTACTGCGCCTACCCTTCACAAGCTCGGGTCAGCACAATGGCAGACCCTGAAGAAAAAGACGAAAGCGAAGGTGAAAAAGATTGCCTTCGATCTGATCCAGTTGTACGCCAAACGCCGCGAAGCCATCGGGTTCCAATGTGCGCCGGATGGATACCTGCAGCATGAGTTGGAGGCGAGCTTCCTCTTTGAGGATACTCCGGACCAGATGTCCGCCACGGAAGCCATCAAGAAGGATATGGAGAGTCCGATGCCTATGGACCGACTCATCTGTGGAGATGTAGGCTTCGGAAAAACAGAAATAGCCATACGTGCTGCTTTTAAAGCGGTTGCTAATGGCAAGCAGGTAGCTGTATTGGTGCCGACAACTGTTCTTGCATTCCAGCACTTTAAGACCTTCTCGAAACGCCTGGACGGATTCCCTGTAAACGTAGATTACATCAATAGATTCCGAACCGCCGGTCAGCAGCGCGAGACCTTAAAGAAGCTTGCGGAGGGAAAGGTGGACATCCTAATTGGCACCCATAAACTAGTGAGTAAGAGCGTCGAATTCAAAGACCTTGGCCTATTGATCATTGACGAAGAGCAGAAGTTCGGTGTGGGTGTGAAGGACAAGATTAAAACACTCAAGGTCAATGTAGACACGCTTACCCTTACAGCGACGCCTATTCCGCGTACCCTGCAGTTCTCGCTGATGGCAGCGCGCGACCTGAGTGTGATGACCACGCCACCGCCGAACAGGCAGCCTATTGAAACGGAGTTGGTCGGGTTTACTGAGGAAGGCATCCGCGACGCGATTAGCTATGAGATTCAGCGCGGCGGTCAGGTGTTTTTTATCAATAACCGGGTAAGCAATATTCAAGAGGTCGCTGGTATGGTGAACCGATTGGTTCCGGATGCCCGCGTAGCCATTGGCCACGGACAGATGGAAGGCAAGAAGCTCGAGAAGGTCATGCTCGACTTTATGGACGGTAAATACGATGTACTCGTGGCTACTTCGATCATTGAAAGTGGATTGGACGTACCGAACGCAAACACCATCATCATCAATAACGCGAACCACTTTGGGATGTCTGATCTTCACCAGATGCGCGGTCGTGTGGGCCGTTCTAACAAGAAGGCGTTTTGTAAGTTGATCACCCCACC
>DJCX01000038.1 GCA_002430755.1 Flavobacteriales bacterium UBA5939
GAGAATGATGGTTCAATTCTTGGAACGCGCGTTTCACTCATTTTACCTTTAACGAGCGAAGATTAAATTGTAGCTTCAAGTAAATCATTACGCCTATGAACGCATTACTGTTAGACGACGAACAACCTGTTTTGGAAAGCCTCGCTGGGAAGTTAGGCCTGTTCTGTCCCGAGGTGAATGTGGTGGCGCAATGCAACACGGTCGATGAGGCCATTGCCATCTTGGCGGAGGAAACCATAGATGTTCTTTTTCTCGACGTTAATCTCAACGGTGAATCTGGTTTTGACCTCATTGAAAAATGGGACGGTTCAGCACTCCCTTCATTGATTTTCACTACGGCACACGATGAATTTGCTGTTAAGGCAATCAAGCACGCAGCGCTAGATTACTTGCTCAAGCCTATCGATGCCGAGGAGCTGGTAAAGGCAGTGCGCAAGGCTGGTGAAAAGGTGGGTTCAGAGCGACAAGAAGTCGTAAGCGAGGCGGCGAAAGGGGCGCCTAAAAAATTGGTCATCCCTACTACTGAAGGGATGCATATTTTAAATGTTGAAGATATTGTTCGCTGCGAGAGTAGTTCGAACTATACGACCTTCTACCTTGCCGATAAGACCAGTGTACTGGCGTCAAAAACAATGAAGGAATACGAGACGTTACTTCGACCTGCTGGCTTCGAGCGCGTCCATAAAAGCCATTTGGTGAATCTTGAAATGATCTCTCGCTACATTAGTGCGGATGGCGGCTACGTATTGCTTAAAGAGGGCTCAACAGTACCTGTGAGTAATCGCAAAAAAGAAATTTTAGTCAGTCACCTTAAACGATTGTAATGCCCTGGAGGTATGCATTTCTTCACTTCTTTGGCAGCCTAATTTTGGGCAGCGTTGTGATGACATTTTTGTCCTTCGTATTGATCAACGTTTACCAACAGACGCTTCATTTTGACGGTCTCGGCTTGGTCTTCCTCTTAAGCATGCTGTATTCCTTCTTCCTGAGTATTCCTGGGGTGGGACACTTGAATCTTTATTACAGCAGAAATTTTCAAAGCGAGAACTTTGAGGTCTTCTGGAACCAATTCAAAAGACGATACCTCCTAACACTTCTTGTCCACGTTGTAGGACTGCTAGTACTTATTTTAGCTGTTTTCGGATTTAGTTACCCGGCATTCACACTTACGAATGCGCTTACGGTACTTCCTTGGATATTGATGATGGTATTTAGCTACGGCCTAAGTGGCTGGCTCATCATTCGAGCGCTGAAGGAGAAGCTTCTAAAAGCTTGATTATTTCGAGTACTTCGCCTTTACTTCCTCTGCACCTTTTAAGACTTTGGCTTTGAGGCCTTCTTTGTAGTCGATCACACGTTGCAATACCGCTCCATCCGAAGAACCTACAATCTGTGCAGCAAGGATACCTGCGTTCTTTGCACCATCTAGTGCTACCGTAGCTACAGGAACGCCGCCGGGCATTTGAAGAATAGAAAGTACACTGTCCCATCCGTCAATAGAATTTGAACTGTGTACGGGAACACCTATTACTGGAAGCGGGCTTACTGAAGCTACCATGCCTGGAAGATGTGCTGCGCCACCGGCGCCGGCAATGATCGCTTTAATGCCTCTTTTGTGTGCGTTTTGACCGTAATCCATAAGCTTTTCAGGCGTGCGGTGGGCACTGACGATATCAACTTCATAGGCGAGGCCTAGTTCGTCCAATACGTCGATAGCTTGTTGCATAACTGGCAGGTCTGAAGTGCTGCCCATAATGATTCCGATCATGACTATTTGCTTTTGACCAATATACTATTCTTTGCCCACTCGGCGCGCTTGCGGGCTTCATCTCTATCTTTTGCCACTACCGTGACGTGTCCCATTTTGCGGAAGGGACGGGTTTGTGCCTTTCCGTAAATGTGAATGTTTACTCCAGGTTCTCCGAGCAATTCGTCGTACCCCTGGTAGACCACATCACCGCTGTATCCTTCCGCACCTACTAGGTTTGCCATTACTCCTGCTGCCTTTAGTTCGGTCAAACCTAGAGGTAGGTCTAGGACGGCGCGAACGTGCTGTTCGAATTGGCTCGTATAACAAGCCTCAATGGTATGGTGTCCGCTATTGTGCGGTCGCGGGGCTACTTCATTTACCAAGATCTCTCCGTCGGCAGTGACGAACAACTCAACTGCGAGTAGTCCGCAGATATCGTAGGCTTCCGCAGTACGGATGGCAATCTCTTCTGCTTTGTGCTGCATCTTTTGGGAGAGAATAGATGGGCAGAGTACATACTCTACTTGGTTCGCCGTAGGGTGGAATTCTTGATCTGCGACAGGGAAGGTCTTCACCTCGCCACTTTCGTTGCGGGCGACAATCACACTTACTTCTAGTTCAAAGTCCACAAATGCTTCGAGCATGCCCGGAGCATCGGGAATGTTCTGAACATCTTCTTCGCTGCGGCAAACTACTACGCCAAAACCATCATAACCACCGGTGGCTGCTTTCCATACAAAGGGAATGGGCCAACGCTCTCGGGCGGCTTCGAATTCGGCCTTGCCCGAGACCATCTCAAAACGTGAGGTGGGGATGTTGTGGTCGGCGTAGAATTGTTTTTGCATGGTCTTGTCCTGGATGAGCTCGAGGCTATCAGGATTTGGGTGCACTTTTTTACCCTGTGCACGAAGGTCTCTCAATGCCTGAACATTTACGGCTTCAATCTCAATACACACGGTATCACAATCGGCAGCAAATGCCATGACGGTGTCGTAATCTTGAAGTGAGCCTACTTGGAATTCGTTGGCGCCATATTGCGCAGGTGCTTCAGGAGAAGGATCTAGGACTTTCGTACGGATGTCAAATTTGCGAGTGGAGTAGAGCATCATTTTGCCCAATTGGCCACCGCCCAATATTCCCAATTTGTAATCCGTAGAGAAAATATCCTTTGCCATGAATGCCCTTGTTTTGCGCAAAGGTACTATTTGCTAGAGGAATGCGCCTTATTCTGTAACGTTGACTTGAGCGACCAGTGGAATGGTGTATTGCTTTTTTGATCCAAGCTCTTCTACCAGCGCTCTGGTTCTTCGCTTTTCGAGCTTCTTAAAGCGACGGCCTTTAAAGGTGAATACAGCACCTGGTTTTAGGTCTCCCAGTAGTAAAATATGTTCATCGCTATCGAGTTGAAGCACGACCTTTTGCAACTGTGGGTCGCCACCGACGGCGCTCTTAGGTCTTGCGGCATGATTTAAGATTGCAGAGCGGTACTCCTTAGGGAAATCACATTGTTCCGCCATCTCTAGAAGCATTTGGCCGAACATAGTTTTCCATTCTACACCGTGAGGGGCAGCTTTTCGTCCGTAAGCATTCCAGACCTTAAGATGTGCGATTTCGTGGACCAGCGTCGTTAAGAATTGGTATTTGCCGAGGTTACTGTTCAATGTGATTTTAGCTCTGGCTCCCTTTCTTGGGGGACGAAAATCGCCAAGCTTCGTCGCTCGAGGTTTATGAACGGCCAAATCAAAAGCTTCGTCTTTGAGCCATTTGTCAAGGAGGGGCAGCACTTCAGCCGAAGGCAAATAGGGCAAAAGCGGCGCTAAATTCATTAACCTACTTGCGTTGTTTGGGTCGACGAGAAGGATGGGCAGTCGCAGTCCTTAGCTGTTCCGCAGCTGCTTAGCGCGAGTGCAAGAAGTACAATAGAAATAGTGGCAATTCTCTTCATAACATAGGAGTTTGTCCTTCAAAGAAACTGTAAATTAGCCATATGATCACGAACTTTTTCGAAGGAATTGGTGCCTACGGCGTTTTAATGACGAAAGTATTTCGACGTCCAGACCGTTGGAAGCTTTTCTACCGTTCCACAATTAAGGAAATTCAGCTTCTCGGCATAGATTCCATTGGTATCGTTGTGATTCTGTCAGTCTTTATGGGGGCTATTGTCACCATTCAAACGGCTTTTCAATTGAGCGATGATCCCCTGATCCCAACCTACTACATTGCGATGGCCACTAGAGAATCCATTACACTGGAATTTAGTCCAACAGTGGTAAGCTTAATTCTTGCGGGGAAAGTAGGTTCAAATATTGCTTCGAGTCTTGGAACCATGCGTGTTTCTGAGCAGATAGATGCTTTGGAAGTAATGGGAGTAAATAGCGCTAGCTATCTCATTCTACCTAAAATAGTCGCCCAATTGTTCTTCAATCCTTTACTGATCTTGATGTCCATGTTCCTCGGCTTATGGGGCGGTGCAATGGCCGGTGATCTTCTCGGTCTTATTGCCTTCCAAGAAAGTATTAGTGGGTACCAATTGGAGTTTATTGTATTCGAAAATATCATCTACGGTTTGATTAAATCCGTGGTTTATGCCTTTATAATTGGATCCGTTAGTGCCTATTGTGGGTATACTGTGAAAGGCGGTGCCGTTGAGGTAGGTGTGGCAAGTACAAACGCTGTTGTACGGTCTTGTTTAGCGATCATCCTATCTAATTATGTCTTAACTGATTTATTGCTCAACTAATGATTCAAGCGAAAGGCATACACAAGAGCTTCGGTAGCAACGACGTCCTTAAAGGCGTTGATGTTGACTTTCATCAAGGCGAGACCAATCTTATCATTGGTCGCTCAGGTTCCGGAAAAACGGTGTTTCTGAAAACCATTTTAGGCTTACATGAGCCCGATCAGGGAGAGATCTTATACGATGGCGAGGTTCTGGGTGAAATGTCCAAGCAACGCTTCAAGAGGCTTCGTCAAGAGATAGGAATGGTTTTTCAAGGTGGTGCCTTGTTCGATAGTATGACGGTGGCGCAAAACATCCGCTTTCCGCTGGAAATGTTCTCTACGATGACCGAGCATGAGATGGATCAGCGCGTCAAATTTGTCATGGATCGCGTTCGTTTAGAAGGAGCAGATACAAAGTTTCCTAGTGAGATCTCTGGCGGTATGCAAAAGCGGGTGAGTATCGCGCGTGCGATTTCGATGAGTCCGAAGTACCTTTTTTGTGATGAGCCTAATTCTGGCCTAGACCCGGAGACAGCCATAGTGATAGATCAGCTCATTCATGAGATTACACACGAGTTTGGTATGACAACCATTGTGAATACCCACGATATGAACTCTGTCCTTGAGATTGGCGATCATGTCGTTTTCATGAAAGAAGGTCATAAGGTTTGGGAAGGGAACAGCTCTCAGGTTCTGAAATCTACCAATGCGGATGTTGAAGAATACGTCTTCAAATCGAAACTCTTCAAGCAGGTCCGTCAAGCCCTGCGTTAAATGCAATTTTAAGACATAAAAAAACCGGGACGCTTGCGCGCCCCGGCTGGGTATTTTGTGTTGAGCAAGTAAGGATTACTTGATCGTGATGCGCTCTACAGTGTTCACGCCTTCGCCTTCTACTGAAAGGATGTACATCCCTTTAGCGTTATTGCTTAGGTCGATTACTTTGCGCTCGCCAGCTACGAAGTTTTCGTTAGCAGCGTATACTACTTGACCTAGTACGTCAACTACAGTAACTGTAGCATCAGTAGTCGCATCTAGCTCTACATTAACCGCACCGTTAGATGGGTTAGGGAAGATTGATACTGACGTCAAATCTGCATCTTCGATACCAATAGTTGAAGTACCTGAAGCAGTTACAGAAATCAAGTGTGAGTAGCTCATGTTAATGCTCGTCTGGTCGTTTCTCCAAGCAGAAGTACCTGACCATGCAGCATAACGTGTGTCATTAAACAAGAAGTTCGAACAGTTCGTAGAAGTACTGTCGTAATCCTGGATAAAGTAACCTTGAGGAGCTGAAGTGTTTCCTTCTCTGTAGTAGTAGAAGTAGAACGGGTTGATATCACCAGTGTTGTTTGAGTAGTCGATAGTATCTGACGTAGAAGCGCCACCTGGCAAGTACTCAATGAAGATACCCAACAACTCGTCGCCCATCATTGATAGACCACCGTTTGGTACTTCAACACCTACAACTGCAACACCACTATCTGCAGTGCTCAATGTGTAGTCAATCACAGTCGTGTTCGTTGCACTTACACCACCAGCGTTACCGTCAGAAGAGCTACCCGCGTACGCCATAGTCTTCGCAGTTGGTTGTACTGTTGGATCTAGAGCCGCCCAAGTACCTGCGTTGTACTGAACACCTGAGAAAGGTGAAGAGAAACCGTTCGCACCTTTGAAGATGGTAAAGCGAATTTTATCGGTATTGCTACCGTCGAAGATATCGTAACCACCAATCACGTAAAGTGAATCAATGTTTACTTGATCTGTTTCATTGAACTCGTTATCGCCCCAACCGTAGTAGTTGAAATCGTAAAGAGCACCAACCGCGTGGTTGAAAGAGTAACCAGGAGTACCGTCAGAATAAACGATAACAGTCGTAGAATCAGGTGTAGTTGTGATTGCACCTAATGCCATATCCGAGCTGTAGAACTGGTACAAGAAGTCAGTGTAGTCGTAGTTGTTATCTACAGCACCGCCTCTCTTGAGGATAATGTCCTCAATTTTTTCTTTAGCAGCAGCATCAGGAGTGATTTCAGCTTTCATCAATTTGTTTGTCGCAGCGTCCTGCGCGAAAGCGTTCAATCCAAATGCAACAGCAGCAAGGAGTAAAACTTTTTTCATAATAGATCTTTAAATGAATTGAGCTTCCAAGATAGGAAAACATCGCATAACTAGCGCTTGCGAACCATCATAATTCCATCGCGAACACTGAGAATGACTTGTTCGACTCTGTGGTCATTAGCGATGTGCGCGTTCAACTGTAAAATGGCTTTGGTGTCTTTGTCGTTTGGCGCGACCTCTTCAACGACCTTCCCAGACCATAAAATATTGTCAACTAGCATGATGCCGCCGCTTGGCATTTGTGGTACGAGCAGCTCATAATAGTCTAAGAGACCGCGCTTGTCTGCATCGAGGAAGATGAAATCCCAAGGACGTTGGAGCACCTTGAGCACATCGCCAGCCGGACCAAGGTGCAATTTCATTTGCTTAAAACGAGGGTTTTTCTGCCAATATTTGAGAATTATAGACTCTAGCTCCTCGTTGATTTCAACGGCGTGAAACTCCCCATCTGCGGCTAGTCCTTCGACAAGGTAATGAGATGCATAGCCTGTAAAAGTGCCAACCTCAAGAATGTATTTTGGTTGTGCCATGCACGAGAACATCTTAAGAATTTGACCTTGTACATGACCGCTCAACATACGCGGCATCACTACTTTGACCCAAGTCTCACGTTCTAATTCGTTCAAAAACTCGGGCGCCTCTGTGGTATGCTTGGAGATGTAGTTGTGTAAGTCGTCGCTTAAAAATTCCATGGCATTAGGCTTTCGTGTAGATCAAAGTAAAGGCGTACTCTTTGGCAAGGTAATCGTTGGCTACGCGCTGTAAGTCTGATGTGGTCAAGTCCCGTATTTGAGAAGCTACAAAATCAAAAGTGCTCACCTTCCCAAAATGAAGCAATGCACGGGCTGCGCCAATGGCACTGTTCAGACCATTTTCTTCTGCCAGTGCCATCTGACCGATGAATTGGTTTTTGGCCTTGCTCAATTGCAACGTTCCCAAGGGTTGACTGATAAATCTCTCGACTTCTTTATGTACCAGTTGTTCTGCCTTTTTTGTTTGAAGTGGGTCACAGCCTAAGTAAATACCCAGCATTCCAACATCGCTGTACAGGTTCATGTAGCTTTCGATGTTATAAGCGATACCGTGCTTTTCGCGAATGTTTAATCCAAGACGGCTGTTCATCGCAGGTCCACCTAAGACATTGTTCAGTAACAAAAGTGCTCTTCTATCGCTGGAGTGAATCCCGGGTATGCGCCATCCGGTCATGAAATGGTCTTGAAATTGCGCTTCAGGGCTAACAATACGTTTGGGTGCAGTGGCAGCACTGTTTTCCGCGGACCATTGGTTTTCTGTGAGCGACCACCCTCCGAAGTATTCGCCAAGAATCGCTGTAATACGATCGCCACCGTATGGGCCGGTAACGGCGATTTTTATGCGCTCGGCCGTGTAGGTTCTGCTTTTAAACTCCAGGATGTCGTTACGACTTAGACCATCTACACTTTCAGGGGTGCCTAAAATATTTCTACCGAGGCCGTTTCCTTCGAATATAAGATCTTCAAAGTCGTCAAATATGCGTTCTGAAGGAGTGTCTTTGTAGCTGAAAATCTCGTCTTTGATGACCTCTTTTTCCTTGGCCAATTCTCTTTCAGGAAATGTGCTGTCAATCAACACATCACTCAGAAGTTCTACCGCTCGGCGTAGGTCACGCTTTAAAAAGCTCGCATGGATGATCGTCTCTTCTTTAGTAGTGTAGGCATTGAGTTCACCGCCTACATCGTCCAATCTACTCAAGATGTGGTAGGCCTTCCGGTTCTTGGTGCCCTTAAATAGGTTATGTTCGATAAAGTGTGCCAGTCCCTGCTGATGTTTCAGTTCGTCGCGGGAGCCCGCCTTAATGGCAACAGCAATGTGCGCAACCGTACTTTTCTTGTATTGAAAAGAACATTGAAGACCGTTCGTAAGAGTAAAGACGTCGCTGCGCTTCATTATTTTTCATCCAAAACTTCTAGCACCGTTCGGAAGGCGAGTGCATGTTCACCCCAGGCTTTTGCACTCTTTTCGCGCAGTGCACCCGCATACATTTGCATGTAGAGCTTTATGCTCTCTAGATCTGTAGCGCGGTACTGAACACTGTAACTCGGGTGGTCCTGTTCTTGTTCTGGGAACACTTGCGTAAATATGAAGGATGTAAACATTCCCGTCTCCATAACCTCTGGGATATGTTCTTCTTTCATCCATTGGATCCAGCGCTCTTCGACGACGGGATTCACAACGATCGTTACATTATAGATGTGTTCACTCATAAGGCAAAGGTACGATACATTGTGCGGGCCTGTTCAGTGTAAAAGCCATTTGGATAGCTAATCAGATAGTCCATGAGTGCCTCTATCGAAGAATCAGGGTCCAATTCAAATGCGGCCTTGGCGAAATAAAAATAAGCTTCTTCTTTCCACATGCCTTCCCCAGCGGCATTCTGAAGAACTAAAAAGCTTTGTTTCGCTTCTTGGAAGTGCCCCATGCTCAAGAGTAATTTCCCTTTTTTATACAAGAGATCATCGTAGACCTCATTCGCCAGTAAGATGTTCTCTATCCTATTGTAAGCGTCCAAGGCCTTTTGTTGTTGCCCCATAATTTCATAGAGCATGGGAACTCGCAGAAGCTGTAGCCCTTCATAAAGGGTGTCTTCTACAGAGTTTGCAGCAATCAATAGGGCGTTCTCTAGAGCGTCATTAGCAATCTCTTTCGAGGTTGATTTTAGCAGGACTTCAAGTTGTGTCTTTGCCCAATCTATATCCCCGTCGTAGAAGGCGCACATGGCGCGAGCCAAGCGGCTTTCGTCACCTTCTTTTGAATCCCCGAGGAGGGTTTCTGCACGGGCAAATTCTATCAGCGCCTCATCGAATCGACCAGCTATTTGAAGAACGCTTGCATAACTCTTATAGGTCAAGCCTTCAGATAACGGTCTCGGATAACGGATACGCAGTGCTGACATGATCTCTCTATAATCGGCAGCTAGCGTACTGTCTATTGTTTGGTGCTTGATTTTATATTCTTCACGCGCTAGTTCCCAACCAAAACAATTGCCGCATTGGCTGCCGTCAAATTCCGAGGTGAGCATTGCTGCTTGTTTTTCATCCAAGCGATCTAGAACACCAAGTTGTTCTATGAGTGCCTGATTCAGCCATCCGCCCTGCACCATGGATGGTTTTGAATGAATCATAAAATCATAGACTTTCGAAGCGAGTTCATACTGCTCAATGTCCCTGGCATCGCGTGCAATATTCATTAGCTCATTGGCTCTGAAGTCGTCACTTTTTGCCTTGGCTTTTAACCATCTGAAGGCCCGCTCGTACTCACCTAATTCACGATAAACGAACAATAAAAGGCTCTCAAATACGCCTACATCACCGCCGGCTTGAATGCGCGAAATAAGAGCTTCTTTCGCAGCATTAGCATGGGCACCAGACATATCATCTCCGATATTTTGAGTCATGCGTAATTTGATGTTGTTCAAATAACCGCGGTTTTCATCGATGGCCTTTAAATAGGCTTTATACTGGGCGTCTATGTCTCCAAGTTGGGCATACAATTGCGCCCTTTCGAAAGAGACATTGAGTTTGGGTTGTCTTTGTTCGGCCAACTCATAGATTGTGATAGCCTCTTTCAAAAGACCATATTTTTCTAATACTCGTGCAACGGCTCTTGAAGAATAAGGGTTCTTTACGACCTGTATTTCAATATTTTCCCATTGCGGCCCTTTCTTACCAAGCCTTCCGCTGAGCACCCAATAATCAACCGTGTATTGTGGGCGAGCATCGCCAAAGCGTTTGCTTTGCTTTCTGACGAGTTTAAGCGCAGCTGAGGTGTCACTACTTAATAAAAAAGCATCGAGTAACTTTTCATAGCTCGGCCCTTGAGGATTGGCATTATAATGGGGCTGCAGACAATCAATAGCACGTGCATAATTGCCCTGCATGATTAGGGTATCACATGTACGTATATTCATGGTGGGCTGTGACCTTTGGGCCAAGCCAAACAGCGGAATAAAAAGAAAAAGAAGTAATCTACTCAGGCGCATTGGTCGCTAAGATATAGTTCTTTAGCGAGTCTAAATCGGCCATCAGAGCGTCGTGTTTTCGGAGGCATTCAAAACAACCGCCATAGCTTTTATTAATCCTACGGTCTGCATCTCTTAAGACGAAAGCTTCATCGTTGAAGTATTTCACTGCGCTGGCACTATCAATATCGCCATTTCTGACTGTCGATTGGAGGTTGGTTAATTGCGTGCTGTTGTATTTAGGGTCCAATTCTGTCGTGTAACTACCCACCACACGGCCGTAGTATTTTACGCAATTGTCCATTTGAAATAAGGGCCCTGTAAATACTTCTTTGGGAATCTGCAGCGCCATCATTTCATCGACATGTGCAAGGAAAAATACTTGATGCTCACCCATTTCTAGATACGCGGCATTCACTCTAGCGCTATCCACGCTCTGTATTACAGCTTCATGGCTTTCACTTAAGACAACCATGGAATCTAGCCTATCAACCATTTCCGCTTGCCAGGATACTTGCGGTGCGCAAGAGCCTACTCCAAGAAGCAGAAGTGAGAGAAGTAGTAAACGATACATTATTTGATAATGTCGAAACCGGTGTAAGAAACGAGCGCTTCAGGGATTTTAATTCCTTCTGGTGTTTGGTGGTTTTCAAGTAGTGCAGCCAACACACGAGGAAGAGCCATCGCAGATCCATTTAAAGTATGGCAAAGCTGTGTTTTACCATTCTCATCCCTGTAGCGAAGCTTCAAACGATTCGCCTGGAAGGTTTCAAAATTGGACACAGAGCTTACTTCTAACCAACGTTCTTGTGCAGCACTGTAGACTTCAAAGTCGTATGTCAATGCTGAAGTAAAACCAGCATCGCCACCACAAAGTCTTAGGATACGGTATGGCAATTCGAGCTTGTCCAAAAGGCTAGCCACGTGTGCCACCATTTCATCCAATAGCGCGTAAGAGCTTTCAGGGTCAGTGATGCTAACAATTTCTACTTTATCGAACTGGTGCAGTCGGTTTAAGCCACGTACATCTTTACCGTAAGAGCCTGCTTCGCGACGGAAACACGGCGTATAGCCCGTACTCTTGATTGGGAAATCTGCAGCTTTTACAATTTCGTCACGGAAGATATTGGTAATAGGCACCTCCGCGGTTGGAATAGCATACAACCCGTCCAAAGGCATTTCATACATCTGACCCTCCTTATCTGGAAGTTGTCCCGTTCCATAACCTGAGGCAGCATTCACGAAGTGCGGCGGTTGGTATTCCGTATATCCTGCAGCTCTGTTCTCGTCAAGGAAGAAGTTGATCATAGCGCGCTGAAGGCGTGCGCCGTGATTGACATAAACAGGGAAACCAGCACCACTGATTTTTACACCTAATTCAAAGTCAATGAGGTTGTAATCGGAAGCCAAATCCCAGTGCGGCTTTGCACCTTCGTGCAGGGTTGGAATTTCCCCTTTGCGGCTAACTTCTTCGTTGTCTTTCTCATCTTTTCCAGCAGGAACGCTCTCGTGAGGAACATTTGGAAGGGTAAGGATGAGGTTGTGTTCTTTTTCTTCGAGGCCTTGAAGTTCTTCGTTCAAAGCTTTGATATCTTGCTTCAAGGCGCCAGTTTCGGCTTTGAGTTCATTTGCCTCAGAACCTTTACCAGATTTGAATAATTGGCCAATTTCTTTAGCCAATGCATTACTACGCGCCTGTTTTTCCTCCATTTGATGACGGATTCCACGGCGCTGTGCATCCAGGTCAATTAAGTCGTTCACCGTTTGAGTGGCATCTATACCTCTCTTTTTCAATCCTTCAATGATTGCTTCCGGTTGTTGTCTGATGCGCTGGATCTGCAGCATAATAAATAGTGGTTTAAGCCTCGATGGCTATGACGCGCTCGATTTCAGGCGCATATTTTTTAATGGTGGTTTCTATCCCGCCTTTTAGGGTGAAGTCGCTCACTTTACAGCCAACACAAGCCCCGTGGAACTGAACTTCCACTGTCGTCCCATCAATATTCACTAGACTGACGTCTCCTCCGTCATTGGCAAGAAACGGACGAACCTCGTCTAGGGCTTTCTCGATTTTGTCTGTTAGCGTACTCACTTTTCTATCATTTTGTCGAGCATCCGGCCATTGTTGTAATGCGGACAATCTCGGTTGGCGGTAGGTTTTCGTTGCGCTTAGCAACTTCGCTTACAATATTACGAGCGATTTCCTCAAAAGCCAACGGAATATTTGTTCCCTCTTGAAGTGCGGCAGGACGACCTACATCACCTGCTTCGCGAATGCTTTGAATTAATGGTAATTCACCCAAGAAAGGCACATCCAATGACTTCGCCATGTTTCGTGCCCCTTCTTTACCGAATAAATAGTATTTGTTCTCCGGTAATTCAGGCGGTGTGAAATAGCTCATGTTTTCTAAAATCCCCAATACTGGAACGTTGATTTGGTCCATTTGGAACATCGCTACCCCTTTTCGGCAATCGGCCAAGGCCACCTTTTGCGGTGTACTCACGATGGCCGCGCCTGTAACGGGAACATTTTGAACCATACTAAGATGTATATCACCAGTGCCCGGTGGCAAATCAATCAACAAAAAGTCGAGTTCACCCCAGTGTGTATCGTGAATCATCTGCGTCAACGCCTTCGTTGCCATGGCGCCACGCCAAACAACGGCCTGATCCATGTTGGCAAAGAACCCGATAGACATGATTTTTACACCATAGCCGTCCACAGGTCCCATCTTATTTTTGCCATCGACATTGACGGTCATAGGCTTGGCGTGCTGAATGTCAAACATCAATGGCGCTGAAGGACCATAGATATCAGCATCAATCAACCCGACTTTGAATCCCATCTTTTTCAATGCAATGGCCAAATTTGCAGTAACGGTGCTTTTGCCAACGCCACCTTTGCCGGATGCAATAGCTATGATGTTCTGAACTCCTGGAATAGGCGCTCCTTTGATGACATTGCTCGCTTCTTCTTTGGCTTTTTCGCTTACTGTAATATTCACGACCACCTTAGCTTTGACATTTACCTCGTCATGGATGGCTTTCATGATATCTACTTCAAGCTTCTTTTTCGCCTGAAGGGTAGGGCTGATGCTCTCGGCGTCTACAATCACCTCGTCACCAAAAACTTGAATATTGCGTACCAACTCAGCGGCGACTATATTTTCCGCTTTAGTCGTACCCACTTTTTCGAGTGCCTTGAGGATATCTGATTTTTTCATGCGTAAAGAATTCTATTGCAAAAGTAATAACCACTACTTTCACGACAGCGTAGATTGCCAATGGATTCCACAGACACTTTGTTTATAACAGGCGCAACAGGACAATTAGGAGCTTTCGTCCTTGCAGAGCTTCTTGGTAAGCTTTCTTACGAGGGTCATGCCGGACCAATTCTTTGCGCAAAACGCTCTACTTCGTCTTGGCAGCAGCTGGAAATGACTGAACATTTCCTTGGTCTAAAATCACAGCAGCTCACAAGTGCTCAACATGTTTATTGGGTGGAATGCGATATCAGCGACGCGCACCAGGTCCAGAATGCTATTGTAGAATGCTGTCAAGAAAACAACATCGGCCTTCCTACTGAGATCATCCACGCAGCGGCAACCATTAATATTAGTCCCTCAGCTCCTCAAACCACAAACAATGAGAAGCTTACAGATCAGATGGTGTTATTGGGCGAGTTGTTAGGGGTGCGACATTTTACGCACATAAGCTCCATTGCTGTGATGGGTGGTACGGCTCTCCTTGGCGAAGAAGAGACTATATCGCCAGAGCACTTTCATCCCAACAGGTCTGATGCGTTTTTGTCGAATTATGCCTTAGGTAAAATAGCCAGTGAGCTGAGAGTTTGGGCAGGGCAAGCCGAAGGGTTATCTATATCCATTATCCGTCCTGGTGTGATCTTGGGAATGGGACCAATGGGCAATGCACCTCAAGAATTATGGTTGCGTGCTTTTCAGTCTAAGCGCCCAATTGCTACTGACGGCTCCTCTGGAATAGTTGATGTGAGGGATGTAGCTGCAATTACTGTGAAAGCGCATCGTGAGCGAATTCAGGGACCAACCATTGCTGTTGCTGAAAATCTGCCTTTTTATGAGTTAATCGAAAGGATGGGTGCAGTAATGAAAAACAAAAACCGGATAACTGTTTTTCACTCAGAACCTTGGTTAGATCGCATGCGTGCTGTTGGTTTTTTGAGAAGAGTTCCTGTGATAGGAAAATTCTTCACTCCACAGGTGCGAATCATGCTGTTTTCTAAAACGAAATACGACGGCAGTAGTGGAGGTGCAGTTCATTCTTACCGTTCTTTGGATAAGACTTTGAATGATTTCGGAACCTTTTTACATAAGGCCTGGAAATAAAAAAGAGCCGTACCAATGGCACAGCTCTTTTCTTGAGTCTAAACGAAGTTGCTATTAAGCGTTAGGGATAACGCTTACGTAGCTCTTGTTGTCTTTTTTCTTGCGGAATTCAACTTTGCCGTCTACAAGTGCGAACAATGTGTGGTCTTTACCAACACCTACATTCTCACCAGCATTGTGTTTTGTACCACGCTGACGTACGATGATATTTCCTGCGATTGCTTCTTGGCCACCAAAGATTTTGATACCCAATCGTTTACTTGCTGATTCGCGTCCGTTTTTCGAACTACCGACACCTTTCTTGTGAGCCATATCTTAATTATTTTTCTGCTTTTTTAGCTGCTGTTTTCTTAGGAGCTGCCTTTTTGGCTGCTGGCTTCTTAGCTGCTGGCTTCTTAGCAGTAGTTGCCTTCTTAGCTGCTGGCTTTTTAGCAGTAGTTGCCTTCTTAGCTGCTGGCTTTTTAGCCGCTGCCTTAGGAGCTGCTTCCTTTTCTTCAGTTGCTTTTGCTGCAGCTTTTTTCGCTGGAGCTTTCGCAGTGATTTTATTAATAGTAATTGAAGTGAAGATTTGACGGTGACCGTTCATCTTCTGGTAACCTTTACGACGCTTCTTCTTGAATACAAGAACTTTATCGCCTTTCACTTCGCCGTTTACGGTAGCATCTACTTTAGCTCCGTCTATAACTGGGGCGCCAACTTTTACATCACCTTTATCTTCAATGAGAAGTACACGGTCGAATTTAACTTTCTTCCCTGCCTCAACATTCAAGCGGTTTACGTACAAGCGTTGGTCTTTCTCAACTTTGTATTGAAGCCCTGCTATCTCTACAATTGCGTACATTATACTTGTTTTTAAGGGCTGCAAATATAAAACAACTCATTTAATAACAAAGCGTTAAAAGAGGGAAGATTGCAAAAACTTCAGGCCCCATTTTGAGGCTACCGAGGGTAGTGCCCTTATATTTGGGCCACCATCCAAATATATCATTAATGAAAAACTTCATGATCTTGGGTGCACTGGCAGTTTCTACTGCATTGAGCGCCCAAAACAAAATTGACTTTGAAGAGTACGATCTGGACAATGGTCTGCACGTAATTCTTCATGAAGACCACAGCACTCCTATCGCTGCTGTGACGGTCCTTTACCACGTGGGTAGTAAAAACGAAGACCCAGAGCGTACGGGTTTTGCACACTTCTTTGAGCACTTGTTGTTCGAGGGGAGTGAAAACATCAAGCGCGGTGAATTTGACAGCTATGTAACTAACGCAGGTGGCGCATTGAATGCCAACACCTCTCAAGACCGTACGTTTTATTTTGAATTGTTACCGTCTAATCAAATGGAATTGGGCTTGTGGCTTGAAAGCGAAAGAATGCTTCATGCCAACATCCAGAACATTGGGGTAGAAACACAGCGTGAGGTTGTAAAAGAGGAAAAGCGTCAGCGTGTAGATAACCAGCCTTACGGTTCTTGGTTGGAGAACATGATGAAGCGCTTGTATACTGAACATCCTTACAACTGGGTGCCTATTGGTTCTATGGATCACTTAAATGCGGCCCAATTGGACGAGTTCATGGCCTTCTACAAGAAATTCTACGTTCCAAATAATGCGACATTAAGTATTGCTGGGGATATTGACGTTGAAAAAACGAAAGAACTCATTGCAGCGTACTTCGGGGATATCCCGAGAGGTGCTGATGTTGTTCAGCCAACCGTTCAGGAGCCGGCCCTCGGTGGCGAAAAGACTGCTACGATTTACGACAACATCCAGTTGCCGGCAATCATGATGGGCTACCGTATGCCTCCGCAGACTTCGGATGATGCTTATGCGCTTCAGATGGCGAGCTCAGTACTAAGTGGAGGTCCTTCTTCACGTATGTACAAGCGTCTAGTAGACCAAGACCAAACAGCATTGCAGGTATTTGCCTTCCCATTCTCTTTGGAGCAGGGCGGTGCATTCATCACCTTCTCTTTGGCAAACGCTGGAAAGACTATCGATGATATGGTTCCTGCATTGGAAGAGGAGATTTCGAAGCTTCAAAATGAATTGATCTCTGAGCGTGAATTCCAGAAGATTCAAAACCAAATGGAGAGCAACTTTATCCAAAGCAACTCGAAGATGGCAGGTATTGCGGAATCGTTGGCAGATTACCACACCTACTACGGTGATGCGAACTACATCAATACTGAGATTGAGCGTTACCGCAGTGTGACGCGTGAAGATATCCAGCGCGTTGCTCAAAAGTACCTTGTGAAGGACAACCGAGTGGTATTGCGCTATTTGCCAAAGAGTGAAGAACCAGCTGAATAAGACCTAAGATGAAAAAGTACATTTATTCCCTTATAGCAGTAGTAGCGGCCTTCACTTTGACGGCCCAGACTGCCATTGATCGCTCGAGCGCACCAACTCCAGGTCCTGCTCGTGTTCCAACCATTGCTTCGTACGAAAGCTTTGAACTGAAGAATGGATTGAAAGTATTCGTGGTTGAAGACCACAAATTGCCACGTATTTCTATGTCCTTGATTCTCGACCGCGATCCTATCGTGGAAGGAGATAAAGCAGGTTATGTAAGTATTGCCGGCGACCTTTTAGGTGCAGGTACAGCAAACAGAACAAAGGCCGAGCTCGACGAGGAGGTAGATTTTATGGGTGCTAGATTCTCAACTTCAGCTTCTTCAATGAATGTTGGCGGTTTGAGTAAGTACACAGATAACCTTATTGAAATCATGGCTGATGTATTGTTGAATCCAAGCTTTCCTTCTGAAGAGTTTGACAAACTGAAATCACAGATGACTTCAGGGTTGAAGGCAAACGCTGATGATCCAGATGCAATCTCTGGTAACCTTCGTGGTGCAACTCTTTATGGTCTAGAGCACCCTTATGGTGAGGTGATGACAGAGGCAACTGTTGAGGCTGTGACGATTGAAGATTGTAAGAACTACTTCTCAACGTACTTCCGTCCAAATATCGCCTACATGGTGGTTATTGGTGATATCACAACAAAGGATGCTAAGAAGAAGTTGAGCAAAGCATTGAAGGGCTGGAAGGCTGCTGAGGTGCCGTCGCATGATTATGAGAAAACGGCAGTACCTGCAGCAGGTCGTATTGTTATGGTGGATAAGCCATCTGCGGTACAATCTGTGGTATGGTTGGGTAACGTAATCGACCTTCCTCAAGGACACCCTGATATCGAGCCATTGCGCGTTGCGAATCAGATTCTCGGTGGTGGTATGTCGGGCCGATTGTTCACTAACCTCCGCGAAGATAAGGCATTCACGTATGGTGCATACTCAAGCTTCGGCGTTGATCAATTAAATTCAACCTTTGGTGCATCTGCCAAGGTGCGTAATGAAGTAACAGATTCAGCCATCGTTGAATTCTTGTACGAGATCGGAAGAATGCGCAATGAAGCAGTAAGTGAAGAAGATCTCATCGCTGCTAAAGCTTCTTTGAGCGGTGCTTTTGGCCGTTCACTTGAGAGCACATCAAGTGCTGCGAACTTCGCACTGAACATTGCACGCTACGGTCTACCTTCAGATTACTACAATAACTATCTCGCTCGTCTAGAAGCCGTAACTGCTGAAGATGTGATGCGCGTGTCTAAAGAGTACATGCGTACCGAGAACCTTACCATCTCTGTTGTTGGGAAAGCTCAAGATGTAGCTGCAGGATTGGCTGCCTTTGGTACTGTTGAGTACTTCAATGCAGAAGGCCAAACTACTGATGCGCCAACATTCTTGTTTATGCCAGAGGGTGTGACCCTTGAGACAGTTTTTGGCAACTATTATGAAGCGATGGGTGGTGTTGAAGCGCTAAAAGCATTGAGCGCCATCGATATGAAAGCCCACCTTGAGATCCCAGGTATGCCGGGTAAGATCAAGATGCGTACTGCTAAGATGACTCCGGGCAAGTTTATGATGGAGCAGAGTATGCAAGGCATGACCGTAATGAAAATGACTTACGTGGATGGCGTAGGTAAGCAGAGCGGAATGCAAGGCAAGAAAGATCTAGAAGGTGAGGAGCTCGAAGAATTGAAGGAGCAGGCTGCTTATGTTGTCGATGAATTGGCTTGGATGGAAGATTTGGAATCGTTCACTTTCGACGGTCAGACGTTGATGGACGGTAAAGCAGTTTACCAAGTTTCTGAAGGTGATAAGACCATGTACTTCGACGTAGCTACCGGTTTGTTCTACAAGAGCACTGAAACTACGGAAACACCTCAAGGCGATATGGCGGTAACCACTACCATTGAAGAATGGGGTGAGTTCGGCGGCGTGAAAATGCCGAAGGTAACCAAACAAAGTGCCGGTCAACAGCAATTCACAATCATCGTTGATTCGATTGAATTCAATGAAGATGTAAAATCAAAACTGTTCAAATAGAACAGTCTTTACTCCGACAAAATAATCCCTCACGGCTTTGCTGTGGGGGATTTTATTTTTTGTTGATGAGGTAGATACCTGTGATGATCACGAGCAATCCTACAAGGTGGTTCCAGAGAATCTGCTCACCATCCCATACGCCCCATAAAACGGCAACCACAGGAATGGCATAGGTCACGGATGAACTGAATAGTGCGCTAGTCATCTGGATGAGCTTGTTGAACATCATTACTGCAATGCCACTTCCAAGGATTCCAAGGATGCAGATGTAGCCGAAATTTTGCCATGCATTTGGATCGGTGCTAAACACTTCGAATACGCCGGAACTTAAACTGTAGGCTATGGTGAAGGGGGCAGCGCTCGCCAAGCTAAGGGTGGTAACCGTCAGTGCTTTTAAGTGCGGCAATTGCATTTTCAAGGTATTCACTGAAGTCCCATACATCATTGTGGCAAGGACCCCAAACAAACCGTAAGCCAGTTCACCCTCCATTTCGAAAGCGCCTTGGAGTATACTGTTCATTGGAAGTATCAATAGTGCGGCACCGATTAGTCCGACTGCAACACCTTGCCATCCTGTTTTACCGGCTTTTTGACCAAAGAACCAACCGCCAATTAGAACTGTAAAAAGTGGGACTAGGGAATTTATGATTCCTACTACACCACTATCGAGATGGTTGACCGCTAGAGGAAACAAAACATAGGGAATGGCATTACCTAAAAACCCTACGATGAGTAATGGGACGAGATCTTTTCTTTGAAAGAATCGAAAGTGTCTGAACCCGATGGCCGTCATAAAAAGAGCGGCAATG
>DJCX01000134.1 GCA_002430755.1 Flavobacteriales bacterium UBA5939
GTCAATAATATTGCGGCTTACCTCCGCCAAACGGTGAACGTTGGCTTCTCTTGAGCGGTAATCACCACCTTTGATCGTATCGTAGAACAAACGGTAGACTGAATCACCATCGTTCTGGTAGTTTTTCGCTGCGTTGATACCTCCTTGTGCTGCGATAGAGTGAGCACGACGCGGAGAATCCTGGAAACAGAATGCTTTCACATTGTAACCCATCTCAGCCAAAGAAGCTGCTGCAGATGAACCGGCTAGACCGGTACCTACTACGATTACATCAATTAATCTTTTGTTTGCAGGCGATACCAATGGGATCTCGCCTTTATGCTTTGTCCACTTCTCGCCTAATGGGCCTGCTGGAATCTTAGAATCTAATGCCATAGTAAGAGAATTATAGTGCTTGACCTGGTTGAACAACAAATAAGAAAACCGCTACGGCAATGAAGCCCGCCGGGATCAACCAAGCGAAAGCAGTCATCGTTTTATTAATCAGCGGTGTGTATTTCGGGTGGTTAATACCCAACGATTGGAACGCGCTCGAAGCACCGTGGCTCAAGTGAAGCGCCAAACCTGCAAGAGCTACCACGTAGAATGCAGTGTACCACCACTGTTCAAAAGCGGTTACCGTTAGCGTCCAAAGGTCTTTATTTCCGTTGGCATCCGTTCCTAGAGTGCCGAAGTGCATTTCGTACCAGAAGCTCTTCATGTGAACCACAATGAAGAAAAGCGTGAGTAAACCAAGAAGCGCCATCTTGCGCGAAGCCCAAGAAGCATTGGCCGCTTGATTCTCTTTTACATACCCTACCGGACGTGCTGCTCTATTTTGGCGGGCGAGCATGATACCATCCACAGTATGAAGAAGTACAGAAGCATAAGTGAGGTAAGAAAGAATTTTTACCACTGGGAAGGTGGTCATAAACTTGCCGTATTCATTGAACGCAAGCTGACCTTCTTCACCTGTAACAAACAGTTGAAGGTTACCCAATAAGTGTCCTACCAAAAACGTACACAAAAACAATCCAGTAGCCGCCATCCAGTACTTGCGGGCTAGTGAAGAGCCGAAAAGCCCTTTTGATGTTGATGCCATAAGCGATTTTAAAGTTTAATAGCCTAATTTTAGCTTGTCAAATTTACGACACAGACTTTTGTCTACATTGCAAACGTGATGAAAATCACCATAGAACGTATCTAAATTAATATAGTCGAGACCTATCATGAGATATCACCAGCTGAACAGCCAGATTTTTATTGAGAATCGCAAGAAATTTACGGGGATGATGAAGCCCAATTCATTGGCCATTTTCACCTCGAATGATATATATCCAACCAGTGCAGATGGACATCTTCCGTTCAAGCAACACAGCGATATTTTATACCTCAGTGGTGCCGATCAAGAAGAAAGTATTCTCGTTTTATTCCCTGATGCTCATAAAGATAGCCTGCGTGAAGTTTTGTTTCTGAAGGAGACCAATGAACTGATCGCAGTATGGGAAGGCGCCAAATACACTAAGGATCAAGCGTTCGACATCAGTGGCATTAAGACCGTTTTCTGGCTGTCAGAGTTTGAAAGAGTGTTCAACGAAATGGCGGTCAATGCCGACCGAATTTACCTAAATGGCAACGAGCACCTGCGAGCTCATGTTGAGACTGAGTTGCGCCACGACCGAATGAACAAGTGGATCAAAGAGCACTACCACGCACATGAATTTGAGCGCAGCCAACCGCTTCTTCATAGAGTGAGAGGAACAAAATCGGAACTCGAACTTGAGGTCATGCGCAAAGCCGCTGAGATCACCACCAAGGGATACAAGCGTGTTTTGAAATACATGAAACCTGGCGTTTGGGAGCACGAATTGGAAGCAGAATTCATGCACGAATTCTTGATGAATAGAAGCCGTGGATTCGCCTATACACCGATCATTGCCGCTGGAAATAACGCTAACGTCCTGCATTACATTGAAAATAATGACGAATGCCACGACGGTGATCTCGTATTGTTCGATGTTGGCGCAGAGTATGGAAATTACACCTGTGATGTTACACGCTGCTTCCCGGTCAATGGGAAATTCACGGCACGTCAAGCAGAAGTGTATAATGCCGTATTGAGCGTTCACGAAGGCGCCATCGCTTTGCTACGTCCGGGCATTATGTTGGACGATTACCATAAGAAAGTGGGCGAACTTATGACCGAAGAATTATTGAAGCTAGGTTTAATTACTGCTGAGGATGTAGCCAGCGAAGATCCTGCATGGCCAGCCTATAAGAAGTACTTCATGCACGGCACAAGCCACTACTTAGGTTTGGATGTACACGATTATGGTTTGTGGACGATTCCAGTTGAGGAGGGCATGGTCTTTACGGTTGAGCCGGGCATCTATATTCCTGAAGAAGGCTTAGGTATTAGAATCGAAGACGATATCGTCATTACCAAAGAGGGGCATGAAAATTTGACTCGTGAAATTCCAAAGACTGTGGAAGAGATCGAGGCGTTTATGGCCGGCTAATGAAAAGTATTCAATATCAAGGCGCCCCTGTATCTTATCAAATTACAGGGGCGCCTTCTTCTTTACCCACACTTGTGCTGCTCCACGGATTTTTGGAAGATAGTAGGATGTGGGACGGACTTATAGAAGGTTTTGAAAAACTTGGGAGCGTAGTTCGTATTGATTTGCCCGGCCACGGTCAAAGCGGGAACTTCAGTGAAGTGCATTCTATGGAGGATATGGCAGATGTTGTGCACGCGGTCATCAGCGTTCTTGGGTTGAAAAAACCTGTTGTATTGGGCCATAGCATGGGCGGCTATGTAGCATTGGCCTATGCTGAGCAGTATGAAAATATCGGTGGGCTGGGACTGTTTTTCTCTACCCCGTATGCAGATAGCCAAGCAAGAAAAATGATGCGAGATAAGGCGGAGGCCCTCGTGATCCAGAACAGAAACGCATTTATCCGTGCGGCTATACCACAGTTGTTCAGTGCAGAACTAAGGCCAAGATTGCGTGAGGTCATTGCCCAGCAGATTGACCAAAGTCTAGAGATGAGTGTAGAAGGAGTCGCTGCAGCCATTCGTGGGATGAAATCGAGAGTGGACCGAACGAGATTGCTCATTGATCCGCCAAAGTCCTTGCAGCCTCGGAAGATTGGTGTGTTTGTAGGGGAATCGGACACTGTAATTCCAATAGCCTCTGTTCGTGAATGGATAGATGCGCCTGGAGTTGGGTACACGTTCATTTCGAGCCATGGACACATGGGCCATCTTTCGGATACAGCGAACTGTACGGCAGCTGTGGCAAAGTGGTGGAGCACTTTTGCAGAGTAAAAGCAATAAAAAAGGCGCCCTGATGGGCGCCTTTTTAAGTCATTGCAAAAAATTTAGACAACTCCCTGATCGAGCATGGCATCTGCGACTTTTACAAAGCCTGCAATGTTCGCACCGCCCACATAATCTACTGTACCGTCTTCACGAGTACCGTATTTCACACACGCAGCGTGGATGTCTTTCATAATTCTATTCAAATGGCCGTCCACCTCTTCACGGGTCCAGCTCATACGCAAGGAATTTTGGCTCATCTCCAAACCTGAGGTAGCTACACCACCTGCATTGGATGCCTTACCTGGTGAGAATAGCACGCCATTGCTCTGGAAGATCTCTACCGCCTCAGGAGTACAAGGCATGTTTGCCCCTTCGCCCAAAGCTATAATTCCGTTAGATACGAGACTTTGTGCATCGTCACCTTTCAATTCATTTTGAGTAGCACACGGCAAGGCGACATCCGCTTGGACGTTCCAAGGCGTACCCTCGGCAAAGGAGATGTTATCGAATGCATCTGCAGCCTCTTTGACTCGGCCACGACGCACATTCTTGAGCTCCATGATAAATTCTAATTGTTCGCGAGTCAATCCGTCGTTGCACACGATGTGTCCCGAAGAGTCTGACATAGTAATGACCTTGGCGCCGAGTTGTTGGCACTTTTCGGCGGCGAATTGAGCCACATTACCAGAACCTGAGATTACCACGCGCTTACCTTCAAAGCTGTCGCCTTTGGTAGCAAGCATTTCTTTCGCGAAATACACGGTTCCGTAACCGGTTGCTTCTGGACGAATCAATGAACCGCCCCAGCTCAGGCTTTTTCCTGTGAGGACACCGGTAAATTCGTTGCGTAGGCGCTTGTACTGACCGAACATGTATCCGATCTCGCGACCACCAACGCCGATATCACCCGCAGGAACATCAGTGTTCGGTCCAATGTGGCGGCTTAGCTCAGTCATAAACGACTGACAAAAGCGCATCACCTCAGCGTCCGATTTACCTTTCGGGTCAAAGTTTGAACCACCCTTACCACCGCCCAATGGCAGGGTCGTAAGTGAGTTCTTAAAAATTTGCTCGAAGCCCAAGAACTTAAGTACACTCAAATTCACCGTTGGATGGAACCGCAATCCACCTTTGTACGGACCAATGGCACTGTTAAACTCAACGCGATAGCCCTTGTTGACGTGAACATTGCCCGCATCGTCGGTCCAAGGAACGCGGAACATAATGGTGCGTTCTGGCTCAACAATACGTTCCAGTAGGCTTTTGCCTTTGTACTTTGGATTGTTTTCGATGAATGGAATAACAGATTCGGCGACTTCGACCACAGCCTGCATAAACTCAGGCTCGTTTGGGTTTGCAGCATCGACCTTTGCAACGAAAGCATCGATCTGCGTTTGGTAAAGGCTTGACATAAATGTCTGTTTGTATAGATAGGTTTCTCTAACAAATGTAGAACAAATCTCATCGCACAAACATCAATGGCCCGCAGTTTTCCTTACATAGGTATGGGGGCCAATTTTAGCAATCACCCCTAAATCCAATAGCACCTGTAATGACTTGAATAACTGAGAGTTAGATACATTTAACTTTGATTTTAAATACGCAGAATGCACCTTTCTTCCGTGTGGAAAATGTTGAATAAGTAGTCCTTCAAGCGCCTGTGAAAGGTCAATCTGAGCCTCTTTTTTGGCCCAAATGGGATAGAAGCTTGAAACAAGGTGTTCTGCGTCTACCACTAAGCGTGCAATGTCCTCTGCAATTAGCCTGTTTGGCCCAGCGCTCATGGGTTGGTACAAAGCGCCAGGGAGCGCATAAACCTCCCTTCCATATTGAAAGGCCTGATTGGCCGTAATCATCGCACCGCTTTTGCGGGCGGCCTCAACAATTAAAGTAGCTAAAGAGGAGCCTGCGATCAAACGGTTTCTTACGGGATAATACTGCGGCAGGCTCGCAGTATGAAAAGGCTGTTCTGTGAAGTAACCGCCACCTGCATCTAGAATTTGCTGTGCCAAGCGCGCATGGCGGGGCGGACTCAGGTGTGCTAAACCGCCCGCAAGGAACGCCTGGGTAGATGCCCCGCAGTCCAAAGCAGCAAGATGGGCAATACCGTCTATACCTAGTGCCAGACCAGAAATAATGTTGATGGGAAAACGGCTCAAATCTTCCACAAATCGTTTGCACTGAAGATTGCCGTAGTGGGTACTTTTTCGCGCCCCAATTACAGCTAGGGGAACCTTTTGGTTGCTCCACGTACCTCTACCAAAGAGCGCAACCGGAGGGTCAGGAATTTCTAGCAAAAACGACGGGAAGTTATCAACATCATCGGCGGTCAAAATAGACACGCCTTCCCGTTGGCAAATGGCTGCTTCCTGGGCGGCAAGTTCACAGGCATTTGACCATTGTTTATCCAAGTTGTTCTCATTCTTCAAAGCATTGAAAATAATGGCTTTAACAGAGGTGTTAGAACGGGCGCTCTCTTGCATGTATAGGCGCTTCTGAACATTGGTCAGCCCTTTGAAAAAATGGAGGGTTAGGAGGTCATTCATATGGAGTTATTAACAGTTGTCCATAAAAATTAGTCCGAAGGCCCCAAGTGATAAAATATACTTACTAACAGATTCTGCATTTTTGTATTACATGAGAATTGAAACCATCATAATTAACCGCTTGCGCAGCACTGGCAAAGTACATTTGTCGGGCTGGGGCACCTTCTATTTAAAGGAGCAAAGCGTTCGATGGAATCACATCACCAACACAGCATTCCCTGCTGGAAAATACCTCCAGTTTAGTCCTAATCCGTCTACAGAAAGAGACACCCTTCTGCCTGAAGTCATGAAGTCGCTTGGCGCTTCTATGGAAGTTGCGGAGCAATGGATCGTTCGCAAGATCAAGGGATGGCAAAACGAGTTGGATGAAGGAAACGTTCTCATGTTGCCTGGATTGGGATCATTCCCTTCTCAAAACAGGTTCCAACCGGAACCTGGAACTTTTGATGCACAGAGCTTTGGTTTTGTTCCCGTGATGATTCACAAACTAGAAGAACCAAGCGCCCTTCAGTCTAAAGTCGTGGCTTCGCTTAAAATTGCCTCTGAAAACAAACAGAGCACATTGAAAGCATGGCAACGCGCTGGAGCTGCTGCAGCAGTTGCTGCCCTCTTCGGTTTAGGTGTCATGCAAAGCTCTGTTGCAACCCAGGTGGCCGGATGGTTTACTGCGGAAGATACCCTAGAAATTGAGGCCCTTCCAACGGTTGAACCCGCAGCCGAATTACCCACAGTTACTCCTACACAACCCGTTGTTGAAGAAGCAGTAGAAACCCCAGCACCTGAGGCTGTAGAGGTAGTTTCACAAGTACACAGCAAAGGATACAGCGTTATTGTTGGTTCGTTCCGTGAAAAGAGCAACGCCGATAACTATGCAGCGGAATTGGCCGCACAAGGATTGGAGGTGAATTTGATTCCAGGCTCGCTGAGAAAAGTCGGTATTGGCCACTATCAAAATAGAGCTGAGGCTGTGAAAGCAGTGTCAAAGCTTAAGGCAACTGTGAATTCTGGCGCTTGGATCTACGCCTACTAAGCGGAA
>DJCX01000021.1 GCA_002430755.1 Flavobacteriales bacterium UBA5939
AAGAATGGCGAGTTGTTGATCGAGAACAACATGCTCATGGTTGGCTTGTCAATCTCCATGTGCGGAAGCGACTCTGGATTCTCAGCATCGGCGATGGTATCGCCAATCTCAAACCCTTCAATACCGTTAACCGCTACGATCTCACCAGCGCTGGCTTCTTTGATCTTCGTCTTTCCGAGACCTTCAAAGGCCATCAACTCCTTAATGCGTGCTTTCTTAATGCTACCATCGCGCAAACAAAGGGCAACAGGCATATTTTCTTTCACTTGACCTCGAGTCACGCGACCAATGGCGATACGACCAGTGAACGAGCTAAAGTCAAGCGAAGTGATCTGCATTTGCAGGCTACCTTCAGATACCTCAGGAGCTGGGATAGTTTCCACAATGGAATCTAGTAGGTAGGTGATGTCTTCGGTTGGATTTTCCCAATCCGGACCCATCCATTTTTCCTTGCCCGATCCGTAAACCGTTGTGAAGTCCAACTGCTCCTCAGTCGCGTCGAGGTTAAAGAACAATTCAAATACCTGATCGTGTACCAAATCTGGCGTACAGTTTGGCTTATCAACTTTATTGATGACTACAATAGGCACTTTACCTAAGGCAAGTGCTTTTTGCAATACGAAACGCGTCTGGGGCATAGGGCCTTCAAAGGCATCTACCAAAAGAATCACACCGTCCGCCATGTTCAAGACACGCTCAACCTCTCCACCGAAGTCACTGTGACCCGGAGTATCGATAATGTTGATTTTGGTATCCTTCCAACGAATGCTCACATTCTTCGACAAAATGGTAATCCCGCGCTCGCGCTCAAGATCATTATTGTCGAGCAGAAGGTCGTCTACTTGCTGGTTGTCACGGAACAGTTTTGCCGTATGTAACATGTTATCTACCAGGGTAGTCTTACCGTGATCGACGTGTGCAATAATTGCAATATTTCTCAAATTCATGAGGGTAGTGATTTTCGCTGCAAAAGTAGGCTCTTTTATCCCCGTAGACTAACTTATTAAGGAGCAGTTTTATTAACCTAAACCCCTTCATTATGAAACGCACTCCTTTCCTGGGGCCAATTTTATGGCGCCCAACAATCGTTACAGCTATTTTTCTGGCTCAAAACATATCGTTAAAAGCTGAAAAACAGCTATTTATATCTCGTAGTGTTGAAAACTTTACGTTGTCCACAATTGTCCATCAGGAACTAGAAAGTATCGATACTTCTGATTTTAGCTGGATCCAAAACGATCGATTTACCCAAGTTTCTTGGCCTGAAGATTCAATTACTTTCGGGTTGGGGCTGCAGAATCGGCCCGCTTTATCTTCAGCTGCGCCACTTACAATCCAGGCCGACACCGTTCATTTCGAATGGAAAACCACGGGCAAATCCTCTGCTGTTTACCAGGCCAGTCTTTTTATTGATAGTGCATTTAAGAGTACCTATATGCCGTGTTGTGACCAGGCTTTTACGGGTACTTCATTAGCTCCGCAACTGACCTTGCTCAAAGCAGGTATACCTTTGGTAGTAAACCATATGCCAAAAAGTTCCCATTACCCCATCTACCTAGTGGGTGAAGGCACCTTAAAGTCATTTGGGGCTCAGGGTTGGTTCTTCTTCCCGCCGAATCTCTACGCGAGTAACAAACCACTTACTCTGGTGGGAAGAGGTCCACACAAGGTCTATTGGCTCGGTGCTGACCATCCAGATATTTATCCAGGACAGCAGTTTTATTTCGAAGAAGAGCTGCTTGGAACGGCCCGTGAAGGATTCACTGATACCATATCTATAGATGCTCACTTCGATATTTTAGGCAGGCCATCATCTAATATGGAAGCAGTAGAGCTACGCAAAACAGGTAGAAAATGGCGGAAAGTAATTAAGGTGAAGTAATGGGTTTTTACTAAGTTGCAGCCCTAACACTTTTGCTATGTATAGTACTCCTTGGATGAGTGACATTGTTGTTGGTACGATGCGTTGGGGCATTTGGGATGCGAACTTCAAGACATCGGATTATCAGCGAATGATTGAGAAAAGCTTAGAATTAGGCTTTACCACCTTTGACCATGCAGACATCTACGGAGATCACACAACGGAAACCGAGTTTGGCGAAGTATTAAAAAGCCATCCGGAACTTCGAGAGCAAATGGAAATCGTTACCAAATGCGGTATCCTACGCGTTTGTGATAATAAGCCACAGCATTACATCAAGGCCTACGACAGTTCTAAAGAGCACATATTGCAGAGCGCGGAGGACAGCCTTCGTAACCTTAATACAGATTATATAGATGTTTTGCTCCTTCACCGTCCAGATTTCTTGATGAATCCGGACGAGATCGGTGAGGCCTTTGAGCTCTTGTACCGCAGTGGAAAGGTACGCAGCTTTGGCGTGAGTAATTTCACGAAAAGCCAGGTTGAAATGCTCAGTGAAAGTGTCCCCGTAGGAACACATCAACTCGAAATTTCTGTAAAAGCACTTCAGGCCTTTGCAGATGGAACTCTCGACCAATGCACAAAA
>DJCX01000109.1:0-5435 GCA_002430755.1 Flavobacteriales bacterium UBA5939
GTAACCAATGGCATGTTCTCTAGGTATTCTTCGTAATGCTCTCGGAAAAATTGCGCCAAGAAGTAGTGGCGGTTCGCTTCGTATTGGTCGCCTTGGATGTAGAACTCGGTGGTGGTTCCCCCACCCTGTACATTGATGCTCTGGCTTTGTGAGCGTTGCTCTGAGAAGACGGTGGTAACGGTGGTGTTTCCAAATTGGAATTGGCCCTTTAAACCAAAAAGGCTTTGGGCGCCCGTAATCAAGGAGCTGTTGAGCGGCATGTTGATGTTACCCATCTCGAGACGCTTTATGATGTCGTCTTCTTCGCCCTCAAAATCCAATTTCATTTGATTGTCAAATGCAAAAGACGCCTCGGTGTCGTAATTCACACCTAATTCCAAACGGTCTCCAATCTTACCCTTGACGTTCATCTGAATGCGCTGGCCGAAATCAAAGGCAAAAGTCTTCTGATTTCGCACCGGAATTCCAGGATTTTCAACGTATTGGTAACGCCCCCCGAAACGTATTTCAGCCATACCCTGAGGACGAATTTCTACAAGGTCGCTCCCGAATACCTTCCCAAGAGCTTCATTACCCGTTTGAATTTGAGGGACCAATCCTTCTCCGTCACGCGGATTATCGCCTGTAGGATTGTACAACGCAGCTTTATCGGCCATGTAATCCTGTTCGGCCATGTCGTACATGTACTGGCGGTACTGATCAACGGTCCATACCTCGGGAATAGGAAGGCGGATGTCTCCAATCTTTTTGTACACCAAGTAGTTGCCCGTAGTAGGGTCGTAAATGATTTCCTTCGCGTAGTTCGAAGGTTCTGGCAAAGAAACTGTAACACCACCTGTTCCGGTAGTGTCCGAGCTTTCTTGTCCGTAGCTCATCACTGGAATAAACAGCAGAGCGAGAACCGTTCTACTTAAATATTTCTTCCAATTTCTTGGCATTTACAGCAGTTGCAAAGCTTTTCTTACTAATTCTTCTGTACTCATCGCAGGATCTTGCTTGAGCAATTTGTTCAACGCACCTTCGGCTTGTTTAGCTGAAATACCAAGTGTTGTCAGAGCAGCATGTGCCTCTGCACGTGCACCACCCGCCCTTGCAAGCATTGGCGAGTCGCCAGCTGCAGCTACCTTGGCCACTTTATCTCGAAGATCAATAACTATACGCTGGGCCGTTTTCGCGCCAATGCCCTTGACCCCTTGTAAGGTCGCAGCATCTTCAGACATAATGGCTTGCTCTACCTCAGCAGGGGCAAGTGAACTTAAAATAACTCTGGCCGTATTCGCACCTACACCACTCACTGAAATGAGTAGTTCAAAAAGTGCCTTTTCTCGTTTTGTAGAAAATCCGAAGAGCATTTCCGCATCCTCACGCACCAAATGGTAGGTGAAAAGCAAGCCTTCAGCCAACGGCTCAATATCCGCGTAAGTATTCAAAGAGATCTGAACATCGTAACCAATTCCGGCGCAGTCCACAATCACATTAGTTGCGGTCTTCTCAATAAAATTGCCTTTTACGTAGTAAATCATAATCGGTATTTCAATCTAAGGATAACGTCTTAAAATGGTCTTTCGTACGCCTAAAATGAAAAAGCCGCGCTGGCAGCGCGGCAGTCTCTAAAATTCAAAAAAATCTAGTGATTAATGACCACCCTTTTGAAGGTAGAGCCGTCAATGCTGTAGAGATAAATACCGTTGGAGCAATCCGCCACTGAAACTGCATTCTGACCGGGCACCAAATAGGTACGTTTCACCTCCTCGCCCAAGGTATTGAACAAGGTAAAGGTCCCTGCTTTTTGCGTTTCGATATGAAGCACGTTCAGTGCTGGATTCGGATATACCTTACTCTCAGCAACACTTAGCTCGATAGTTCCTACCGTTGGACCCGCAGAAATAGTCACCCATACGCTTAGAGAATCGCTATTGTCTTTACCATTGTAGAACACGTAACGCGTACTGTCCGAACAAGAACTTCCCGTTGTTGGTGAGTATACGTGACCTGAAAAGTCTCCTTTAACAACGCCCGGCTGAATATTTATATAACCGATCGAGCTGTCGATATCACTACCGTAGCAGTAGTCCCAACAAAAATAACCGCTGTCGTATGCACAATCCATCTCGTGGTAGGCGCGACGAACATAGACGTCCACATCAGTAGAACTTACGTTCTTGATATCAATAGAAAATCCATAATCTGCCATGGCCGTAGAATTTACCTCAAGCACTGTATCCATCTCATGGACGGCGAGCGATTGAGCGTTTAGACCAGCAGCAGTCAAGACGAACGATAGGAGTAATAGGGTTCTTTTCATTTCTAACACATTTTCTATGCTCAAAGATAACCAATGTTCTTCAAGAAGAAACGGTAAAATTTTCGTTGTTTTTTTGTTAAATTCACGCCTTATAATTTCAAATACATGAAAAAACTTCTACTATCCTTATTTGCAGTTTGTACTGCAACAGTAGCTATGGCGCAAGGACAAAGCGTTATCTATTCTACTGATTTCAACAGCGGTATCCCAACAGGATGGACGCAGTCGACACAAGCCACAGACGGTGGTTTCCTTTCTGGTTCGGCCTCTACCTTGAGCTCGAGCTACTTTACTATCACAGATCCAGGTTCAAATATCGTTGCCACAAACGACGACGGCTGTAACTGTAACAAAGGAGACGAGTACCTAATTACGGATACCATTGATTTGAGCAACTACTCAGTAATGCACGCGACATTTAAGTCGTTCTACTATGGCGCAACCTACAGCGGAGCGACTGAAGTTGCAGAGTTCTTGTACACTACGGACGGTGGTTCTAACTGGACTACTCTTGCTACTCTTGATCCTGCAGGTGATTGGGTAAGCCAGTGGATCGACGTAAGTGCTGCTTGTGGAAATGCAAACGTACAGTTCGCATTCAACTACCAAGACGGTGGTGGCTGGTTGTACGGTTTGGGTATCGACGACTTCGTAGTATTCGCACCTTACAACTTTGACGTAGCAGTAGAGTCTTTAGACATGCCTTCTACAATTGGTTTGAACAATGCACCTTTCACTTTGGAAGGAACTTTGAAGAACTACGGTGGTACGACGATCACTTCAGCGACTATCAACTATTCTGTTAACGGTGGTACTGCAGTGACTACAAACTTGACTGGTTTAAGCATTGCTCCTTACGATTCGTACACTTGGACGCACTCAACGAACTGGACGCCCGGTTCTACAGGTAACTATACTGTTGATATTTACGCTTCTCCAGTAAACGGTACATTCGATCAAAACACGTCGAACGATACGCTAAGTGCAGCTATTGAAGTACTTACGGCAACAGCTGATCGCGTAGTATTGGCAGAAGAGTTCACTTCGTCAACTTGTGGACCTTGTGCTTCATTCAACCCTAGCTACAAAGATCTATTGGACGACAACGATGCGAACACATCTACTGGTCGTGTAACTTCTGTGAAGTACCAAATGAACTGGCCTTCACCAGGTAATGACCCTGCATACAACCAAGAAGCGGCTGACCGTCGCGTTGCATACGGCATCAACGGTGTGCCAGACGTGGTTTACGCAGGTTCTAACATCCCTACTTCTCAAGCGAACATCGACCTCGTGAAGAACATTCCAGCACTAGCAGAACTAGACGCAGAGTGGAGTGCTACTGGTAACTACATTCAGTGTGATGCTACTGTAGACGCATTGGCGAACCTTGGTTCGAATGTTGTGTTGCACATGGCAATGATCGAAAAAGAGATTTCTCACAACGTTCAAACGAATGGCGAGACTACGTTCTACCACGTATTCCGCAAGTTTATGGACGGATCAAACGGCCACAGCATGGCAAACATGACTGCTGGTAACACTTACACGCACTACGCAAACTCTACGATTTCTGTGAACTCTGCGCCAGCGCAAGGTTCTTACGATTTCTGGGTAGGTACTTCAAACATGGACGTTATCGTTTGGTTGCAAGACAACTCAACGGGTGAAGTATTGCAGAGCGCTTACGCTATGTACACAACTTCAGGGGTGAACGAAATGGACGACTTGGCGCGTTACATCGCAGTATACCCTAACCCAGCAAACGAATTTGCAGGTGTTGAGATCGATTTGATCGATCGCTCAGATGTTACGTTGAACGTAGTGAATGCTATGGGTCAAACAGTGTACACTGATGCTATGACGATGGACGCAGGTACTCAGAAAGTTGAGCTACCAACAAGTGCTTTGAGCGCTGGTCTATACTTTGTGAATGTTAACGTAAACGGCGTAAGCAAGACCTTGCGTTTGAACGTTGCTCACTAAGCATTAAATATGTTATTTTTACGGGGGGCCGAAAGGCTCCCCGTTTTTTTTTGATATACCTAGAGAACATGAAACAATTTCTTACCGCAATCGCTTTTTTTGGTCTATTTCAGCTCGGCGCTCAAGAATTGCCAAGCACTACTCTAAAGACCCTCGATGGTCAAAGCATAAACATTCAAGATGCCATTAGTGAAGAAGGGCCAACCGTCATTAGTTTCTGGGCAACATGGTGTAAACCGTGTATCAAAGAATTGACCGCATTTATGGATTACGCCATTGACCTTGAAGAAGAGGTAGGCGCTAAAGTCCTCGCAGTAAGCATCGATGATTCTCGTAACTCTGCCCGTGTTGCACCTATGGTACAGGGACAAGGATGGGAATACACCGTATTGCTGGATGAAAATCAAGATTTAAAAAGAAACTTGGGTATAGTTAATGTACCCTTCACTCTTGTACTCAATAAAGAAGGTGAGGTTGTGTGGAAACACAGCGGATATTCACCCGGAGACGAAGAAGAACTTGCTGAAGTTGTCGAAGAGGTAGCAGCAGGTCACGATCCAAGTCACTAATCCATGAAAAAACTCCTATTATTTGCTTGGGCTATTTGTAGTTCTACCACATCCTTTGCGCAAGAGCAAAATACTTTTGGTGGCCAACTGCACGGTAATTTTCAACTGGACGGTCAGTTGTACCTCCGCGACGAGAGTATTGATCCCACCGGTGAGTTTTACCCCGACGAACGCTTTTTAGGACAAGGCTACGCAAATTTCGTGTACACCGACGGTAACTTTTCTTCGGGCCTTCGATATGAAAATTACCAAAATGTAATGCTCGGTTTTCCAGAGGGGTACCGCGGCGAAGGCATCACCTACCGCTACTTACAATTCAAACAAGACGGATTGGACATCACTGTCGGTAATTTCTACGAGCAGTTTGGAACAGGTATGGTCTTCCGTTCTTACGAAGAAAGAGGCCTAGGGTATGATAATGCCATGGACGGCGTTCGTATCAAGGTAACCCCTGTGAGTGGCTTAAGCTTGAAAGCAGTGATGGGTCGTCAGCGTTTTTACTTTGAGAAAAGTCCTGGACTTCTAAGAGGTATTGATGCAGAGTACAATCTGAGTAAAGAACTATTCCCTAAACT
>DJCX01000109.1:5816-6811 GCA_002430755.1 Flavobacteriales bacterium UBA5939
AGAACCCAAGTTTCAAAGGGCCCTTGGGCGATGCAAGTAGAATATGCCTACAAGGCGAACGATCCTTCTGCTGATAACGGCTACATCTATAAAGACGGGAACGGCATTCTAGCAAATGTGAGTTACAGCAAGAACGGTCTTGGCATTATTGCCGGCGTGAAGCGCATCGACAACATGTCGTTTAGGACGGACCGGAACGGCTCTACCATAGATATGCTTGTAAACTACTTAAGCCCTACCGCTCAAGTACATACCTATGCCTTACCCGCGCTGTACCAATATGCTACACAGATTAATGGGGAGGAAGGCATTCAATTGGAAGCCAACTATAAGTTCAAACGCAATACTGCCTTAGGCGGTAAATACGGTACGCTATTAAGTGTGAACTACAGCGTTGTACAAAGCATCGATAAGGATTATGTCGATCCTTCCATGGACACCTTGAGAACACTTCAAGGCTATTACAGCGATCCAATGATACGTGGAGACATTCCTTATTTCCACGACTTTAATGTAACCCTTAGCAAGAAGATCAATAAGAAGCTCAAAGTAAATGCCATGTACCTCAATCTGTTCTACAACCGCAGCGTGTTGGAAGACGGTTTGGGCGATGAAAGCATCTTGCTAAATCCTGACGGTCAGAAACTCATGAGCGGAGATATTTTCATTTTAGAAAGCCTTTACAAGGTGAAGCGCAAGCATTACCTACGCACGGAATTTCAACACCTGAGTACCAAAGACGATCGTGGCTCAATGGCTATGGCATTGGCGGAGTACAGCATTGCCCCGCACTGGTTCTTCAGTGTACAAGACATTTACAACTACGGCAACCCGGAGGAGGCACAGAGACTGCACTATCCATTGGCTTCTGTAGTCTATACCGCAGGCACTAGTCGCTTCCAACTCTCCTACGGGCGCCAACAGCGCGGTATCTTCTGTGTAGGTGGTGTATGTCGTGTTGTGCCTCCATCAAACGGTGTGAGCTTCTCCCTAAC
>DJCX01000086.1 GCA_002430755.1 Flavobacteriales bacterium UBA5939
AAGAGCATTGCCTGAAGTAATATGAACAGTGTACACGTAATCTGCATCGTCTTTCGCTGATGCAAACATGATACGTCCACCGCTTCTAGGCAATCCAGTAGCACCTGCGTTTGACTTACTAACCTCTGTCCATGTAGAACCACCGTCCGTAGACTTCATCGTTCTTCCACCTAGGGTTCCCCATACGTTACCTCCGGCATCGATATGAATATCCCAACAAGTACCCTGAGAACCAATTCCAGTAATAGGATTAGACCATGTAGAACCACCGTTGGTTGTTACACGCACACCAGCATTAGTTGCCATGTACACTTTGTCGTTGTTTGAAGGATCACAAACGATAGCACCAATAGAGCTAAAGTTTGCAGTGCTGCTCAACTGAGAAAATTCTGTTTCGTTCGCACCTTTTTTAAACACACCAGCACCTGGGAAACCTGAAGAGGTAGAGGCTCCATAACCTGTCGTCCAGTTGTTGTACAAACCTTCACCTGTACCGTAATATACATCACCGCCTTTCGAGTAGGCAATGGTCATTACAGCTAAATTCTCTTGATCAGGATTTACTTCCGTCCAGCTCAATCCAGCGTTATTGCTGTAGTACAAACCACCGCTTACGCTACCTGTGTACATTTCGGATGGATTTTGTGGATTGATTGCCAAACCTCTCGTTCGGCCACCGCGGTTGTCTGGACCTCTTTCACCCCAAGTTAAACCGATACTACTTTCCGGCATATCCTTCAAGCTTTCGATAGCTGAAAGAACATCTTCTTGGTCAATTTCACCAGTTACTTGATTGGCGCGAAGGCCGTGCAAATAAGCAGCAGCACCTGCAGCACCTTGTTCGTTTTGCATACGAGGAACGTAGGCTTCATCCGAAGGCAAGATTGCAAGTGATGTAATGGCGGCGGTTAAGACTGTGCCCGCAAGGGCGAATCGTAATCCTGTTTTCATGTAAAAACTCTGTTTTCTGTAAGTGTTAAAAATAAGGCTTGAACCTCATTATACCAAGTGCTTTTCAGCGTGATATGAACTGCGTACCAACGGCCCGCTTTCCACATATCTAAAGCCCATTTCTAGGCCAATTTCTTTTAATTCTTCAAAAACTTCAGGCGTAATAAACTCAACCACAGGCAAATGCTTTGGAGTAGGTTGAAGGTATTGCCCGAGAGTTAAAATGTCTACATCTGCCTCACGGAGGTCTTTCATCGCATCAATCACCTCTTCTTTAGTCTCGCCAAGGCCCAACATTATGCCACTTTTCGTTCTATGGATGCCATTATCCTTAAGGTATTTGAGAACCATAAGCGAGCGATCAAACTGTGCTTGGATACGTACTTTGCGAGTCAGTCGTCGTACAGTTTCCATGTTGTGACTCACAATTTCAGGATTCGCCTCAATGATGCGATCCACATTGTGAAGTTCGCCTTTGAAATCTGGAATAAGCGTTTCCATAGTTGTTTGAGGACTGATTCGGCGAATGGCCTTTACAGTCTCCGCCCAAATAATAGATCCGCCATCGGCGAGATCATCTCGGTCTACAGAAGTAAGAACTGCGTGCTTCACTTTCATAAGCTTCACACTACGAGCTACCTTTTCCGGCTCTTCCCAATCGACGGTTTCGGGACGACCTGTTGCGACATTACAAAAACCACAAGAGCGCGTGCAGATATTACCTAAAATCATAAAGGTTGCAGTACCGGCTCCCCAGCATTCGCCCATGTTAGGGCAATGACCAGATTCACAAATAGTATGCAACTTGTACCTATCGACAAGGCCACGTACGTTTTTGTAATTCTCACCTGTAGGTAGCTTTACTCGAAGCCATTTCGGCTTTTTCGTGCGACCCTTGAGGTCTTTTTTAATTTCAATATTTGGTTGGTCTACCATATGCTATTAAACCATTGAAAACTATACTTGTTCAGCAAGACCGTGTACTTTTCTCCATTCTTCGACGGTATCTTCGACCACCCCGCTGTGTGAGGTGTGCGCAGCTACTTTTCCGCCGTTCCACAAGATAAGCTGGGGACTTTCGTGACGTACATCAACTTCCTCTGCCAAGGCTAAACTCAAGTTCCGCTGAGCGACTACATCTATGTATACCCAAGTCTCGTTGCTTTGAACTTCCACCATATTTAACCTGCGCATTGCGAAAAGACTAACACTACATCGCGTACTGTGCTTGTAAAAGAATACAGGGGTACTTAAAGCAAGAAGACCCGCAACATCTTGTAATGACTGCGGGTGCTCGAACTGAATTTTATTCGTCTCAGAAGGACTTTTATCCTTGTTGTGCAGGAACTTCAACATGTGAATATGAAGGACATTTTTCTGCTGTTCCACATGATGATAGTGCAAATAGTGCGGTAATCACCAACGCTGCTCCAAGTACTTTTTTCATCTTCGTTACTTCTAGTTTTCGCTACATTGCGAGCGATAAAAATAACGTAGAATTCTCAATTTTCTTACTCAATGAGCAACTTCCTTTCAACAATGATTCCTGTCGAGTGGAAGGCATTCTGGGATGAGGAAATGAATGAACCTTATCTCAGTGAGCTCGATGCGTTTGTAGAACAGGAATATGCCCAAGAGGCATGTTACCCACCAAAAGAGGAGATTCTCGCAGCCATTTGTGGTTTACACCCCAAAAAGATCAAATGCATCATCATCGGCCAAGACCC
>DJCX01000093.1 GCA_002430755.1 Flavobacteriales bacterium UBA5939
ACACTCACCACGTCCCAATACTTTTACAAGCTCTTTTTTACCAACTAGACCATTGTTTACAAGGTCTTCGAAAGTAATCGTGCTCTTCAATTTCTTTGCTTCTACCAAAGATTGAAGTGTATCAAGGTTCAAACCCTTGTACTCTACACGGTTTGGATTCGTGAAACCAAACTTAGGAACACGACGTTGTAGTGGCATTTGACCACCCTCAAAGCCGATTTTACGGCTGTAACCTGAACGCGACTGAGCACCCTTGTGTCCGCGCGTAGAGGTACCTCCGTGTCCAGAGCCTTCACCTCTACCTACTCGCTTACGGCTGTGGGTTGATCCCTTCGCAGGTTGAAGATTTGATAAATCCATTTTTATCTAATTAATTTAAAGTTCAACAACTTCTACTAGGTGCGATACTTTACGTATCATACCCAATACTTGTGGAGTACCCTCCACTTCTACTATAGCGTTAATCTTACGCAAGCCTAGCGCTTCCATTGTCGCCTTCTGGCGAGCTGGACGACCGATTACACTGCGCTTCTGAGTGATTTTAAGTTTTGCCATGCTATCTTAAGATTATCCGTTAAATACTTTGTCCAAAGAAATGCCGCGAGTTTTCGCAACTTCCTGCGCACTACGCATCTTCAAAAGTGCATCGAAGGTAGCCTTAACTACGTTCTGAGGGTTTGATGAACCCTTGCTCTTTGCAAGTACATCGTGAACACCTACACTTTCCAAAACTGCACGCATTGCACCACCAGCAATTACCCCAGTACCGCTTGACGCAGGACGAAGGAATACACGTGATCCAGCGAACTTACCATTCTCTTCATGAGGGATAGTACTCTTTAGCAATGGAATGCGGTAAAGGTTCTTCTTAGCATCTTCTACTGCCTTAGCAATAGCTTCACTAACTTCTTTAGACTTACCTGTTCCGTAACCAGCAGTCCCGTTCTCATCACCTACAACTACAATTGCAGAGAAGCTGAACGTACGACCACCTTTGTTTACTTTAGTTACACGGTTTACCGCTACCAAGCGATCTACCAATTCAATACCCGTAGGCTTTACTTTACGTGAGTTATGCATTGTACTCGACATTTTAGAATTTCAAGCCGCCATCACGAGCGCCTTCTGCTAGTTGTTTAACACGTCCGTGGTACAAGTATCCACCACGATCGAAACAAACTTCAGTAATACCTTTTTCAATTGCCAACTTGGCCAAACCTTGACCTACTTGGAAACTCTTATCACTCTTAGTACCAGTAGCACTTTCCAACTCTTTGCTTCTTGAAGAGAACGAAAGCAAAGTTTCTTGCTTTACATCATCAATCAACTGAGCGTAGATTTCTTTGTTGCTTCTGAAAACTGAAAGACGAGGCTTTGCAGCTGTACCGGTAACTACTTTGCGAATTCTTCTACGAATGCGTAGTCTTCTTTCTGATTTAGTTAATGCCATGTCTTATTCTTATTTAGCTGCAGACTTACCTGCTTTTCTACGGATATGCTCACCCTGGAATCTAATACCTTTTCCTTTGTACGGTTCTGGCTTACGAAGCGAACGAATTTTCGCTGTAACTGCTCCCACCAACTGCTTGTCGTGAGACGTTAACTTGATCGTTGGGGCCTTACCTTTCTCCATTGTCGTCTCAATCTTCACTTCACTAGGAATGTTGATCAAGAAGTTGTGTGAGTAACCCAATGAAAGGTCCAAAATTTGACCTTGGTTTGAAGCTCTATAACCTACACCGATAAGTTCTAGTGTATGGCTAAATCCTTCACTGACACCTACTACCATGTTGTTTACCAATGCGCGGTACAAACCGTGCTTAGCTTTATGCTCTTTAGCATCAGATGGACGCTCTAGAGTGATAGTATTGTCTTCCATTTTTACGGTGATGCCGCCAGTAATCTCCTGGTGCAATTCACCCAATTTTCCTTTTACAGATACGCTGCTACCGTTAATGGTAACTTCTACGCCTGCAGGCACGGCAATTGGTGCTTGACCTATTCTAGACATAATCTTCTAATTAATTAGCTTACTGTACAAAGAAGCTCACCACCGATATTCTCTTTGCGAGCTTGTTTGTCTGTCATTAATCCTTTTGACGTACTAACTACTGCGATACCCAAACCATTCTTTACACGTGGTAAATCAACAGCGCTACGGTATTGACGCAAACCTGGCTTAGAGATACGCTTGATTTCGCGAATCGCTGGAACCTTGGTTAGTCTATCATATTTAAGAGCTACTTTCAGAACGTTCTGAGGAGCAACTTCTACTACTTTCAAATCGTGAATATAACCTTGGTCCTTAAGGATCTCGGCAATAGCCACTTTAGTTTTGCTTGAAGGCATTTCAACAACACGCAAACCAGCACTCTGGCCGTTGCGAATACGTGTCAAGAAATCTGCAATTGGATCTGTATACATAATTCCTACTCTTCTTCTATTTACCAGCTAGCTTTCTTAACTCCTGGGATCAAACCTTGGTTAGCCATTTCACGGAAAGTAACACGAGAAATACCAAACTGACGCATGTATCCTCTTGGACGACCCGTTAGTTTACAACGGTTTCTTCCGCGAACTGGAGAAGCGTTTTTAGGAAGCTTCTGCAATCCTTCGTAATCACCCGCTGCTTTTAGTGCTTCACGCTTTGCTGCATACTTTGCAGCCAATTTTGCGCGCTTCACCTCACGGGCTTTCATTGATTCTTTAGCCATCTTTATTACTTTTTAAATGGTAGACCAAATGCTGTTAATAATGCCTTTGCTTCCTTATCAGTTGGAGCAGAGGTTACAAATGTGATATCCATACCACTGATACGATTTACTTTATCAATATCAATCTCTGGGAAAATGATCTGTTCAGTAACACCAAAAGTGTAGTTACCGCGACCATCAAAACCTGAAACTTTGATACCTTGGAAATCACGAATACGTGGAAGAGATGCACTAACCAAACGGTCTAAGAATTCGTACATCTGATCGCCGCGCAATGTTACACGAGCACCAATAGGCATTCCCTTACGTAACTTAAAGTTACTTACATCCTTCTTTGACTTGGTAGCTACTGCCTTCTGACCTGTAATCATGGTCATTTCAGCAATCGCTTGGTCAACGAGTTTCTTATCAGCTACTGCAGCACCAATACCTTGGCTAACTACAATTTTTTCCAGCTTAGGTACCATCATGATGTTGCTGTAGTTGAATTCCTCCTGCAACTTCGCAATGATTTCCTCTCTGTACTTTGTTTTGAATCTAGGTGTCATACTCTTTATGATAATACCTCACCGGATTTTTTAGCGTAACGTACCACGTTACCGTTATCGTCAACTTTTCTTCCTACACGAGTAGTTTCATTTGTTGAAGGATCTACCAATGCAACATTAGAAATGTGGATTGGAGCTTCCATTTCAGCAATACCACCCTGTGGATTCGCAGCGCTAGGCTTCTGGTGCTTCTTGATCATATTCACACCTTCAACAACTACGCGATTCATCTTCGGAATAACACGCACGATACGGCCTGTAGAGCCTTTGCTCTCACCTGCCAACACCTTTACTGTGTCTCCCTTTTTTACTTTAAACTTTGCCATTGTAATGGTTGTCTTTTAGATTAAAGAACCTCTGGTGCCAATGAAACAATCTTCATGTATTGCTTGTCGCGCAATTCACGCGCAACAGGACCAAATACACGAGTCCCTTTCATTTCACCACCTGCGTTCAATAATACACATGCGTTGTCGTCAAATCTGATGTATGAACCATCAGGACGACGAACTTCTTTCTTTACTCGAACAACTACCGCTGTGCTCACTTCACCTTTCTTCGCAGAACCTGCAGGAGTTGAATCCTTAACAGTTACTACGATCTTGTCACCTACGCTAGCGTATCTTCTCTTTGTACCTCCCAATACACGGATTACCAAAACCTCTTTGGCACCTGTATTGTCTGCTACTCTTAATCTTGATTCTGTTTGTACCATGATTATTTAGCTCTTTCGATAACTTCAACAACTCTCCAGTTCTTCGTCTTTGAGAGCGGTCTAGTTTCCATAATTCTTACTGTGTCCCCAGTGTTACAGTCGTTTGCCTCATCATGAGCATGGAATTTGCTCGTGAACTTTACGAACTTACCGTACTTAGGGTGCTTTACTTTACGCTCGACCTTAACTACAACCGACTTATCCATCTTGTTGCTAGCTACTACGCCGATACGCTCTTTACGCAAGTTTCTTGTATTCTCCATGATACTTATTCTTCTGCTGAGCGAGAGCTCAATTCAGTGCTCAAACGAGCAATTGTTCTTCTAGCTACACGAATCTGTAAAGGGTTCTCCAAAGGACTCAACGTGTGAGTCAACTTCATATTCGTGTAGTTTGCTTTTTCTTCAGCAAGACGCTCTGCTAATTCAGCAGTGGTCAATTCTTTAATCTCGTTGTACTTCATGACTTACTAAATATTAGCCTTGTAGGTCTCTACGGATTACAAACTTGGTACGTACCGGAAGTTTTTGAGCTGCAAGGCGCAAGGCCTCTTGAGCTACTTCTAGTGGAATACCGTCCATCTCAAACATGATACGACCTGGTTTAACAACTGCAGCGTAGTATTCTACACCACCTTTACCTTTACCCATACGTACCTCTAGTGGTTTCTTCGTGATTGGCTTATCAGGGAAAATGCGAATCCACATCTGACCTTCACGCTTCATGTAACGAGTAGCTGCAATACGAGCTGCCTCAATCTGACGAGCAGTGATCCACTTAGAGTCCAATGACTTTAGTCCATAAGAACCATAAGTCAATTGAGCACCACGCTGAGCGTTTCCTTTCATACGGCCTTTAAAGACCTTTCTATGCTTTGTGCGTTTTGGCTGTAACATCTCTTACTATTATTTGCGGTTGTTGCGCTTTCCACGACCACGGCCACCACCAGACTTAGTAGTACCTAGCTGGTTGCTTAGATCACGCTTACCATAAACTTCACCTTTCATGATCCACACCTTGATACCAAGACGACCGTAAGTCGTGTGTGCTTCACTCAAGTGATAATCAATATCTGCACGGAATGTACTCAATGGAGTACGTCCGTCCTTGTACATTTCAGAACGCGCCATCTCAGCACCATTCACACGACCAGAAATCAATACTTTGATTCCTTCAGCACCCATACGCATTGCAGCGCTGATTGCCATTTTAATCGCACGACGGTGGCTTACACGACCCTCAATCTGACGAGCAATTGAATCTGCTACAAGTTTTGCATCTAATTCTGGACGCTTAATCTCGTAAATGTTGATCTGAACTTCCTTTCCAGTAAGCTTTTTCAACTCTTCTTTCAACTTGTCTACCTCTTGACCACCTTTACCAATGATTACACCTGGACGAGCAGTTGTAATGGTAACAGTTACTAGACGCAGAGTGCGCTCAATGATGATTCTACTGATGCTCGCCTTAGTTAGACGTGCGTACAAGTAATTTCTAATCTTAGCATCTTCAGCGATTTTTTCGCCGTAGTTACGACCGCCATACCACTGACTGTCCCAGCCGCGGATGATACCTAGTCTATTGCCAATAGGGTTGGTTTTTTGTCCCATCTTTCCCTGATTATGATTCTTTACTACCTACGATTAATGTCACGTGGTTGCTACGCTTGCGAATGCGGTGCGCACGACCTTGTGGAGCAGCCTGGATACGCTTCAGCATACGGCCTCCATCAACACTAATCTCTTTAACTACCAACCCAGCCTCTTCTAGATTCGCTCCTTCGTTTTTCGCTTGCCAGTTCGCGATCGCGCTGAGCAAGAGTTTTTCCAAACGAATTGAAGCTTCCTTCGGGCTGTACTTCAAGATGGCCAATGCCTTCTCAACCTCTACGCCACGAATTTGGTCTGCAACCAAACGCATTTTACGCGGAGACGTTGGGCAATCGTTAAGCTTGGCAATCGCAATTGCTTTCTTCGCTGCCTTGAGCGCTTCAGCTGCTTGTCTTTTTCTAGCTCCCATCTCTATTATTTCTTATTCTTACCGTGACCGCGGAAGTTACGCGTCGGTGAAAATTCACCCAGTTTATGACCTACCATGTTTTCAGTCACATATACTGGTACAAATGTTTTTCCATTGTGAACACCAATTGTCTGACCAACGAAATCCGGAGAAATCATTGAAGCGCGTGACCAAGTTTTGATCACTGTGTTCTTTCCACTTTCCACATTAGCTAGAACTTTCTTTTCTAGTTTGTAGTGGATATAAGGTCCTTTTTTAAGCGAACGTGCCATATACTTTCAGATTATTTCTTTCTACGTTCGATGATATACTTATTAGTAGCCTTCTTAGGCGCACGAGTTTTGTAACCCTTAGCAGGAATACCGTTGCGCGAACGTGGGTGACCCCCTGACGCACGGCCTTCACCACCACCCATTGGGTGATCAACCGGGTTCATAACTACACCACGAACACGTGGACGACGACCTTGCCATCTGCTACGACCAGCTTTACCGCTAACTTGAAGCATATGCTCCGAGTTACTTACAGTACCGATAGTAGCCATACAAGTAGTGAGAATCATACGAGTCTCACCTGAAGGCAACTTCACAATTGCATACTTACCTTCACGAGCTACAAGCTGCGCGAAAGTACCAGCAGAACGAGCAATAATAGCTCCCTGACCTGGACGCATTTCAATGTTAGAGATAATGGTACCTAGTGGGATATCTGCGAGGTACAATGCATTACCCACTTCTGGAGCAGCGCCTTGACCACTAACCAGTGAATCACCAACTTTAACACCATTAACAGCAACAGAGTAACGCTTCTCACCATCAGCATATACCAATAACATCAGGTACGCTGAACGTAGCGGATCATACTCAATTGCTTTTACAGTAGCAGGCACGCCAAACTTGTCGCGCTTAAAGTCTACTGAACGAACTTTTTGCTTGTGACCACCACCAACATAACGCATAGTCATACGTCCTTGGTTGTTACGGCCACCACTCTTGGTTTTACCTTTTACAAGGCTCTTCTCAGGTTTCGCTGCCGTAACTTGCTCAAAGTCATTGACCACGCGGAAACGCTGCCCAGGAGTAATCGGTTTTAATTTCTTTACACCCATTGGATTAAATATTACCGTATAGATCGATTGTTTCACCGCTTACTACCTTCACTAAGGCTTTTTTGTAAGCAGGCTTTCTACCACGTACCAAACCAGCTTTTGTATACTTTGTCTGGAACTTAGCAGGCACAATCGCAGTGCGAACGGTTTCAACATTAACACCGTAGAACTCCTCTACGGCTTTCTTAATTTCAACTTTATTAGCAGAACGAGCTACCTCAAAAGCGTACACATTTAAGTCTTCGCTTTGTGCGGTTGCTTTCTCTGTAATGATTGGTTTAATCAGAATACTCATAGCTCAATTAGCTTAAAATAGCTGTCACTTTCTCAACTGCACCTTCTGACATCACTACTGCTGACGCATTCATAATGTCGTAAGTGCTTAATTCTGAGCAGTTTACAACTTTAACCCCTGTTAAATTGCGGGATGACAAATATACATTTTTATCGTAATCACCTACTACGAACAGCGACTTTTTCTCGTTGAGACCCAGTGCGCTAAGCACTGACAAGAATGACTTTGTCTTTGGAGCTTCGAACGTAAAGTTCTCTACTACAGTAAGAGCATCACCTTTAGCCTTCATTGAAAGTGCTGAACGGCGAGCCAATTGCTTCACCTTCTTGTTCAACTTGAAGCCGTAGTTACGAGGACGTGGACCGAATACGGTACCACCACCACGCTGGATAGGAGAACGCATAGAACCCGCACGAGCGCCACCAGTACCTTTCTGCTTGTGGTGCTTTTTAGTCGTACGGTTGATCTCGCCTCTTTCCTTAGACTTGTGAGTTCCCTGACGAGCATTGGCCAAGAACTGCTTTACGTCCAAGTAAATGCTGTGCTCATTCGGCTCGATGCCAAATACAGAAGCGTTTAACTTAACGCTTTTGCCGGTTTCTTTACCGTTGATATCTACTACCTTGAATTCCATTACTTCTCAATAATTACAGTTGAATTCTTAGCTCCTGGAACGGAACCTTTAACTACGAGCAAGTTTTTCTCTGCATCTACCTTCAAAACCTGTAGGTTCTGAACCTTTGCACGCTTGCCACCCATGCGACCAGCCATACGCATACCCTTGAATACGCGCGATGGATCTGAACCCGCACCAATCGAACCCGGTGCACGCAGACGGTTGTGCTGACCGTGAGTCGCCTGACCCACACCCGCAAAGCCGTGACGCTTTACTACACCTTGGAAACCTTTACCCTTAGAAGTGCCGACTACATCAACGAAGCCGCCTTCCTCGAACAAATCAACAGTGAGCACTTGACCCAACTGCAGCTCCTCTTCGAAGTCTGTGAATTCTACTAGTTTTCTCTTGGCAGAGGTACCTGCTTTTTGTACGTGCCCTTTCAATGCTTTAGAGGTATTCTTATCCTTTGCCTCTCCCCAACCTAGTTGGATTGCATTGTAACCATCGACATCTTCAGTTTTCACCTGAGTAACTACACATGGACCTACTTCTAGTACAGTACATGGCAAGTTCTTACCCTCTGGGCTGAAAATGCTGGTCATTCCGACTTTTTTACCAATTAATCCTGGCATGTTTTCTGGAATTTAATGTTTAGTCTACTGTTAGACCTTGATTTCTACTTCTACACCACTCGGCAACTCTAACTTCATCAAAGCGTCAATGGTCTTTGACGAAGAAGAGTAGATGTCCAACAGACGCTTGTAATTGCTCAGTTGGAACTGCTCGCGTGATTTCTTGTTTACGTGTGGTGAGCGGAGCACCGTGTAAATGCGCTTATTTGTTGGTAATGGAATAGGACCATTAACAACTGCGCCGGTACTCTTCACAGTCTTAACGATCTTCTCAGCAGACTTATCTACTAAGTTGTGGTCGTAAGACTTAAGCTTGATGCGAATTTTTTGACTCATTGTAGTCTATTATTAAGCTTTTGATTCTTCAATTACTTTCTCTGAAATGTTCGATGGAGTTTCTGCGTAGTGCGAGAACACCATAGTAGATGCCGCACGACCAGAACTTAACGTACGCAATGTTGTCACGTAACCGAACATTTCTGATAGAGGCACATCCGCCTTGATAACCTTGGCGTTGTTACGATCAGACATGTCATTTACTTGACCGCGACGACGGTTCAAATCACCAACGATATCACCCATATACTCTTCTGGAGTAACTACCTCTAGCTTCATGATTGGCTCCATGATAACAGGAGTAGCTTTCTTAGCGCTTTCCTTGAAACCGAGCTTAGCTGCCAATTCGAAAGACAACTGATCAGAATCCACAGGGTGGAAAGAACCGTCTTTCAAAACAACCTTCACAGAATCAACATTAAAGCCAGCCAAAGGACCATTAACCATAGCCGCTTTGAAACCATTTTCTACAGAAGGAATGAATTCTCTTGGTACGTTACCACCTTTCACCTCGTTTACGAACTGAAGACCTTCACCTTCGAAGTCAGCGTCCACTGGAGAGATGTCAAAAATGATATCCGCGAACTTACCGCGACCACCCGTTTGTTTCTTGTAAACCTCACGGTGGTTAGCAGTACCGTTCAAGGCTTCTTTATACTCAACTTGTGGCTCACCTACGTTCACCTCAACCTTGAATTCACGTCTCATACGATCAATCAAGATGTCCAAGTGAAGCTCACCCATACCTGAGATAATTGTTTGACCTGAAGCTTCGTCTGTTTGAACACGGAAGGTTGGATCTTCTTCAGATAGTTTTGCCAAAGCAGTACCCATCTTATCTACATCCGCCTTTGATTTAGGCTCAACTGCGATACCAATTACTGGCTCTGGGAAAGTCATCGACTCAAGTACAATCGGTGCTTTCTCGTCACAAAGTGTATCACCAGTACGGATGTCTTTGAATCCTACACCTGCACCAATATCACCAGCGGTAATCTGATCGATCGGCTGCTGCTTGTTCGAGTGCATCTGGAAGATACGAGAGATACGCTCTTTTTTACCTGAACGTGTGTTCTTAACGTAACTACCTGCATCAAGTGCACCAGAGTAAACGCGGAAGAAACATAAACGACCAACGAATGGGTCAGTTGCGATCTTAAATGCCAATGCAGAGAATGGTTCCTCTACAGAAGGCTTACGTGAATCAGCATCACCTGTATCTGGGTTTGTACCTTCAATTGCTTCTACATCTAGTGGAGACGGCAAGTAACGCATCACTGCGTCCAACATAGCCTGAACACCTTTGTTCTTAAACGCAGAACCACACATCATAGGAATGATGCTCATATCAATAGTTGCGGCACGCAGTGCAGCAATGATCTCATCTTCAGTGATGCTGTCCTCGTCCTCGAAGAATTTCTCCATCAAGTTCTCGTCATATTCAGCAACAGCCTCAATAAGTTCAGCGCGCTTCTCGTCTACAGTATCTACTAAATCGCTAGGGATTTCGATTTCTTCGTAAGTCATCCCCATATCTTCTTCATTCCAAACGATGGCTTTCTTGCTGATCAAATCAACAACACCTTTGAAATCCATTTCGTCACCAATTGGCACTTGAAGAGCAACTGGGTTACCACCCAACATTTCTTTTACCTGACGACAAACATTAAAGAAGTCAGAACCTTGACGGTCCATTTTATTTACGAAACCTAGACGTGGTACACGGTACTTGTCCGCTTGACGCCATACAGTTTCAGATTGTGGCTCAACA
>DJCX01000126.1 GCA_002430755.1 Flavobacteriales bacterium UBA5939
GATGGCAATGGTTTCGTCGAACTGGGTGTAGAGCGCTTCACCATGCACGTAAACCGGAATGAGCGGCAGGCTCACTCGAGTAATCATACCAATATTAAACCCGTCGCTAAATTCTGTTTGAATGTTTGAAATATCGTAGGTCTGGTCGTTAACGATGCTGTTGATGTCGTTGAGGCTCAGGGTTTGTTGAGGAAGATTTACGCCTCCCTTCATGCCAAAGCGCACGACCTTGAGCTGCCCGAATACATTCGATGCAGCTAAAAGGAATACTAATAGGGTGGTGGCCTTCAGTGTTTTCATCATCGTTCTCTTTAAGGGGTTAGTGCATGCAGAGCAAATACTATTCCTAAAGGGTAGCGAGGTGGTTTTCTACGTTTGCCTTAATACGTTCCTCAGCACCCTCTAAAGGCGCTTGCTCGAACGACTTTCCTGTAATCTTCTCAAACAACTCACGGTAACGAGTACTCACAAGATTTACAAAATCGTCTGTCATTTCAGGCACCTGCTGGCCTTCTTTTCCTTGAAAGCCATTTTCCATAAGCCATTCACGGACGAACTCTTTGCTAAGCTGACGCTGTGCTTCGCCTTTTTCTTGGCGCTCTGCATAGCCTTCGCTGTAGAAGTAGCGCGAGCTGTCTGGCGTGTGAATCTCATCGATCAACACAATAGTACCGTCGGCCAATTTTCCGAATTCGTATTTGGTATCAACCAGGATAAGTCCGCGCTCAGCAGCCATCTCGGTGCCGCGTTGGAACAAAGCACGCGTGTATTTTTCGAGTTGAAGATAATCGGCCTCACTTACGATGCCCTTAGCAATAATGTCCTCGCGAGAGATGTCCTCGTCATGATCGCCATGCTCAGCTTTCGTTGCAGGAGTAATGATAGGCTCCGGGAAAGCGTCGTTTTCCTTCATGCCTACTGGTAGGGTTACGCCGCATAATTCGCGTAGACCGCTCTTGTAGGTGCGTGCAGCGTGGCCCGCTAGGTAACCGCGGATCACCATTTCTACTTTGAACGGTTCGGCACGCTGACCAATAGTTACCTGAGGATCTGGAGTGACCGCTCGCCAGTTTGGAACAATATCTTGGGTAGCTACCAAGAAATGCTCGGCAATTTGATTCAATACTTGCCCTTTTCCCGGAATTGGACGCGGCAATACTACATCAAAAGCAGAAATACGGTTGGAGGCGACCATCACCAATACATCTTGGCCGATGGTATATACGTCGCGAACCTTTCCGCGGTAAAAGTTAGTCTGTCCTGAAAATTGATACGTTGGCTCTTGATTCATGATCAATCTTTTTTCTCGTAAGCGGTGATAATCTTTTTAACTAATGGGTGACGGATCACATCTCGGCCGTCAAGGTGTACAAACCCAATTCCCTTAACACCATTCAATGTAGTAATGGCCTCTTTAAGCCCACTTTTTTGGTGTTTTGGTAAATCGATTTGTGAGGTATCTCCTGTAATGATGAAACGGGCATTTTCACCCATACGGGTCAAAAACATCTTCATCTGCGAAGTGGTCGTATTCTGACTTTCATCGAGAATCACATATGCATCGTCAAGCGTTCTACCACGCATAAAGGCAAGCGGAGCGATTTCTATAGTTCTGTTTTCTAGATAAAATTCGAGCTTCTCCTTCGGAATCATATCTCGCAGCGCATCGTAGAGGGGTTGCAAGTAAGGGTCCAATTTTTCTTTCAAATCCCCGGGCAAGAATCCCAAATTTTCACCGGCTTCCACAGCAGGACGCGTCATGATGATTCTACGCACCTCTCTATTCTTCAGTGCCGCAACGGCCAAAGCGACTGCAGTATAGGTCTTACCTGTTCCTGCAGGACCGATGGCAAAGACGAGGTCGTTGGTCATCGCACTTTCCACCAATTTGTGCTGATTGGTGGTCTTCGCTTTGATGATGCGACCTTGAGGGCCGTGTAGAATTACTTCGTCTTTGAGCATGGTGTGTTTAGTACGCGCAGTATCCTTTGCCTGAATGAGCTCCTCTAATGCTCGATCGTCGAGGCGCTTATTTTTGCTGACATAGGCAACAATAGCTTCGAGTTTGTCCTCAAATTCTTCCAGGGTTTCCTCTGGTCCCGTAACCTTTATTTCGTGGCCACGAGCAACAATTTTAAGTGCTGGAAAGTAAGCGCCAATCTGCTTGAGATAGGTGTTGCTTGGCCCATACAACTGGGCCGGATCAGCCGACGTGAGTTCAAAAACTTTTTGTGTCAATTACTGCTGTGTTGAGTACTGTTTTAGAAGGCGGAATTGCCTTACTTTTGACAAAGTAACTACATTTTCACCAATACACCACCTGCACTAGCGAGCATCTATGGGAATAATCACATTAATATCGGATTACGGACTGCGCGACAATACTGTTGCTCGGTTGAAGATTCGTTTAATGCGTCGCATAGAACATGCTAAATTGCTGGATATCAGTCATTTGGTAGAGCCTCACAATATACTCGAGGCGGCGCATATGCTCAGAGGTGTGTACCGTGATTTTCCCAAAGGCACCATTCACTGTGTCATGATAGGGACCTCTCCAATGGAAGGCGGCGAATACATCTGTTTAAAAGCGTGTGGCCAATTCTTTTTAGGCACCAACAACGGGTTGCTTACCAGTGTCCTGAAGAATGAAAAAATAACGGGGGCGAGAATGTTGGACATCCGCGGTATAGACCCCAACGATGAAAAAGAATTGTTCGCAGCCGCAGCATCACACCTGTTTAGCGGAGGAAAGATAGAAATGCTCGGTCCGGCCATCACTTCTGTGAAGAAGGTAAAAGAGCCTGCTGCCGGCATCGGCGATTTTGCCATTAGTGGCAACGTAGTGTACATCGACCGCATGGGAACGTGTGTGACGAATATTTCTCGCGAGAGTTTCCAGAACCAATTGAAGGGGAGGACCTTCTCGGTGGAATTGGCCCGCAACAGAAGCATGAAGAAAATTTACGACCGTATCGCTGACGTACCGCAAGGAAAATTAGCGGCCCTTTGGAACGAAGAAGGCATGCTTTCTATCGCAGTGGGTAAGAGTGGCGGTGAACATATCCGAGGCAGTAATGAATTAATCGGAATGAAGATTCACGATTGGGTACGCATTGACTTCGTATGATAGAACGGATAGTGAAATTAGCCATTGACCCGAGCTCGGAACAGGGCACTACTTTTCGTGCGATTTTTGCCGAAAGCAAAAATCGCATCGCCCAGCAGCCCGGTTGCCACGGTGTACACCTACTCGAGAGTGAGGGACATTTCTTCACGCATAGCCTTTGGGAAAGTGAGGCAGATTTAAACGCTTACCGCCAAAGTGCGTTATTTGGAAAAGTATGGCCAAAGACCAAAGCGTTATTTTACGATAAACCCCAGGCATGGACGTGCCTTAAGACCGACAGCAGCGAAGCATGATTGCACAACTCAAGAAAGAACTACAGCTCTACTTTTCGGGCATCTTAGGCTATTTGATCATCGGCATTTACTTGCTCGTGAACGGCTTGATGCTTTGGATATTTAA